>NZ_JAGJEJ010000007.1:0-184297 GCF_018101025.1 Pseudoalteromonas sp. MMG006 | reverse complement strand
TAATAGTCGGGCTTTTTTACGTCTGCAGAAAAGTGAAATGCGTGTAATTAACACATACTCATATCGCGACACAAAGATAGTGTAGCATTTGCTATGTGGCTCTCTACCGCTGTGGGCACTACGACATTATCAGGCTTCAAATAAGAGAAACCCGTTACAGCAATGTGACGGGTTGTTTGCTGTCTGGGGTTTAGTAAATAGCTATGAGCCCATGCCGTACTCAGTAGTGAAACAAAACAGCTCGAAGGCGAGCCCCGGCCAATGATAGTATCCCATTTGCTATGTGAAAGTAGGATATTACCAGGCTTCAAATAAGAGAAACCCGTTACAGCGATGTGACGGGTTTTTTACTGTCTGGGGTTTAGTAAATAGCGAAGAGTCCTTGCTGAACTCAGTAGTGGCAGCTTTTTCATGCCCTGTGCCACATGGCATTTTTATTCCTACACATCAAACAAAACAGCTCGAAGGCGAGCCCCGAGCAATGAGAGTATCCCATTTACTATGTGACTCTCCACCGCTGTGGGCACTATGACATTCTACTGCGTAGCGCACCGATTTCAAATTGTAGAAAGCTCGACTAGCAATAGTCGGGCTTTTTTACGTCTGCAGAAAAGTAAAATACGCACAGTTAATATACACTCATCAAGCCTCTATCACGAAGGTCGGGCATAGTGACTCCCGACGACAAAATCAAAATTTATCTACCTGACAAGTATCGCTTTTGCTATATGATCCACTACCTGTGTGCATAACATCAACCAATTCCTTAATGTTGTGAACATGTCGAGATCAAATCAAAGAGCTTTTATAGTAAGCACAAAGGTATAGTTATTATCTATATATTTACTAATCAGATAGTGTTCGATAACAAATATAATTTTGCTTTGTTACTGGCTTTGATTTAGGATCAAAACAGTTTAAAACCAAGAACTAATAGCCTGTGTATAGATTATTAATTAGTGCCATATCATTTATATTTTGTTTTTCTGTATCGGCGGTTGAAGTAACTGATCTGTATCAAGATATATTAAACGTCGATGATAAAACCAGAGATACGCGTTTAAGTGCGAGCCGTAAAGCATTGCTTAATGTTTTAGTTAAAGTGAGCGGTGTTGAAACTGCAGATCAAAATAAACTAGCGCAACAACGTACAAAAGATATTTCAGATTATATGCTCAAATTTGAGTATGACGAGCGAGCAAATGGTCAACTTAAATTAGTTGTTAAATTTGAAGCGCGTAAAATAAATGCGCTTATTAAAGAGCTCAATTTACCACTGTGGGGTGTTCAGCGACCACTCGTTGCTATTTGGTTAGGCATTGAAGACAATTGGCGCAGAGAATTAGTAACACAAGAAAGTTACCCGCAGTTAGAGCAGTTAATTTATGATAAAGCAGGACGCCGTGGCTTACCAGTTGTTGTGCCTTTGCTTGATTTACAAGACAGGCGCTTAGTAGGTGTACCTGAAGTTTGGGGGAATTTTTCTGAACCTGTTGAAGAAGCGTCTAAGCGTTATAGTGCAGAGCGAAGTATTACTGCAAGAATGTTTCAAGAACAAGACGGTGAAAATTGGATACTAGATTGGCGCTTTACTAACGATGATTTGTTCGAATCAAATAGATTAACGGGCGACAAGCAGCAAATTGTAGGGCAAATGATTGATACTCTCGCGCAAGGTCTTGCAAGCGAATATGCAATAGACCCAAATGCTTACTATCAGCAAGCTTCAGCAACACTAACTTTAAAAGAGACTAATAGCTTTGTTGATATCGAATTAGCAAAACGTAGATTACTTAGTTTAAGTGTTGTCACCGACGTAACTATTTTACGAAAAACTCCAGAGCTTGTTGAATTTAAGTTAAACCATACGGGCAGTGTAAACGATCTTAAAAAAGCACTTGGCCTAGATTCTGCTTTTAGAGACTACGTTGACCCACGTGCTTTTTATCATGTGGTTGATAAAAGTAGTTTAGAATATCAGTGGGTTGGCGAGTAATGCAACACGCTGAGCCTATGCAAATGGCTTTACCGGTCACCTTACCGGATGATGAAACCTTTGTATCATATTTTGGTGGTGAGGACTCGCTAGAGGTTAACCATTTAAAGGACAGCTTTTCAAAGTTATCTAAAACGTTTCAGTACACCTATTTATGTGGTTTAGGTGATTCAGGCAAGTCTCACTTGCTATATGCCACTTGTGTAAAAGCACAAGAGCGCGGGTTATCCAACATGCTATTATCAATGCGTGAAGTTATTGATTTTGGCCCGATGGTGCTCGATGGCTTAGAGGCACTCGATGTATTGTGTATTGACGATGTTCACTTAGTTGCTGGGAATGATCCTTGGGAAAAAGCATTATTTAATTTTTATAATCGCTTTAACGAACCCGGGAAAATGCTCGTAGTCACCGCTGACTTGCTTCCTGATATGCTCAATATTAGCCTTCCCGATTTAGAGTCTCGGCTAAAGTGGGGCACTACCTTTCAAATTCGTTCTATGAGCGATGATGACAAAGCCCAGGCACTTGTTAAGCGTGCGCATATGCGTGGATTGGAATTGAGCGATGAATGTGCACGGTTTTTACTAACGCGTTTAAGTCGTGATATGCGCGCTTTACTTGATGTACTAGACAAATTAGATCATGCATCTATGGCTGCACAGCGAAAATTAACAATTCCCTTTATAAAATCAACGTTAAAGCTGTAGTAGGTCTAGAATCTAGACCCTGCTTTCAGTTATCATTAGTCAATTAAATTGTAATCACCTTCTGTGAAAGATCAGGTATCGAATGAACTTAGAAAATATATTAGCGCAAGCACTTGAGGCGGTAGCCAGTGCCAGTGAAATCGCGCAACTAGAAGAGATCAGGGTTAACTACCTTGGTAAAAAAGGCGAAATCACTAGCTTACTTAAAACACTGGGTAAAATTGCTCCTGAAGAACGCAAAGAAGCAGGGCAGGTAATTAACCAAGCTAAGCAAGATGTTCAAGCTGCAATTAACGATAAGCGTGAGCTTTTAGCAAGTAAAGCATTAGAAGAAAAGCTAGCCGCTGAAACAATTGACATTACGTTACCTGGGCGTGTAATGCCAACAGGTGGATTGCATCCGGTAACACGAACAATTGAACGTATTGAAAGCTTTTTCGGTGAGTTAGGTTTTGAGGTTAAATCAGGGCCTGAGATTGAAGATGACTTTCATAACTTTGATGCATTGAATATCCCAGAGCATCACCCTGCGCGTGCTGATCACGATACCTTTTATTTCAATCCTAAATTAGTACTGCGTACACAAACAAGTGGCGTGCAAATTCGTACTATGGAAACAGAACAGCCACCGCTACGTATTATTTCACCAGGGCGTGTGTATCGTAACGATTATGACCAAACTCATACTCCTATGTTCCATCAGGTAGAAGGGTTAATGGTTGATACCGATGTAAGCTTTACTGAGCTTAAAGGTATTTTGCATGACTTTTTACGTAACTTTTTTGAAGAAGATATGGAAATTCGTTTCCGTCCTTCATTTTTCCCATTTACAGAACCATCTGCTGAAGTGGATGTTATGGGTAAAGACGGTAAATGGTTAGAAGTACTAGGCTGTGGCATGGTTCACCCTAACGTTCTTAAGTCGGTGGGTATTGACCCAGAAAAATACACTGGTTTTGCATTTGGTATGGGCGTAGAGCGCTTAACTATGCTGCGCTACGGCGTAAACGACTTACGTGCATTTTTTGAAAATGACTTAAAATTCCTAAACCAGTTCCGTTAAGAGTGAAATAATAAAATGAAATTTAGTGAAAAGTGGTTAAGAGAGTGGGTAAATCCTGCTATTGATACGCAAGCTCTTTCGGAACAGCTTTCTATGGCTGGTCTTGAAGTTGATGGAGTTGAGCCAGCAGCAGCCAAATTTAATGGTGTGCTAGTAGGCGAAGTGGTTGAATGTGGTCAGCACCCTGATGCAGACAAACTTCGTGTTACTAAAATTAACGTAGGTGGCGATGAGCTACTTGATATCGTTTGTGGTGCGCCAAACTGTCGTGAAGGCATCAAAGTCGCTGTTGCAACTGTAGGTGCTGTGTTACCTGGCGATTTTAAAATCAAAAAAGCAAAACTACGCGGTCAGCCGTCTCACGGTATGTTGTGTGCCTTTGTTGAGCTAGGTATTAGCGAAGAGGGCGATGGCATAATGGAATTGCCACTAGATGCACCGGTAGGCACTGATTTACGCGAATACTTAGGCCTTGATGACACCATTATTGATGTTGACTTAACACCAAACCGTAGTGATTGTTTAGGTATTAAAGGTCTTGCTCGTGAAGTAGGTGTTTTAAACAGTATTGATGTAAATGTATTACCTATTCCAGCTGTTACTCCAACGATTGACGATAAAGTATCTATTGAACTTGTGAACGAAGATGCATGCCCTCGCTACCTTGGTCGTGTGATAAAGGGTATTAACCTTGATGCAGAAACACCACTTTGGATGGTTGAAAAACTACGTCGTAGTGGCATACGTTCAATCGATCCGGTTGTTGATGTAACTAACTATGTATTACTAGAGCTTGGTCACCCAATGCATGCATTTGATTTAAATGCTATCGAAGGTGGAATTAAAGTACGTAGTGCAAATGCTGGTGAAGAGCTAGTACTACTTGATGGTAATACTGCTAAATTGAATGACTCTACACTTGTTATAGCCGATCATAATAAGGCACTTGCTATTGCCGGTATTTTCGGTGGAGAGCAATCAGGGGTTACTGAAAAAACAGCGGACATACTACTTGAAAGTGCTTTTTTCAATCCGGTAGCAATTGCTGGTCAAGCACGTAGTTACGGCTTACATACTGATGCATCACATCGTTATGAGCGTGGTGTTGATTTTGCACTACAACATGATGCTATGCAGCGTGCCACTGCTTTGTTACTTGAGATAGTTGGCGGTCAAGCAGGTCCTGTAGTGGAAGCTGTTGCGGCAGGTAAATTACCAAAAGTGACTGAAGTACGCCTTCGCCGTGCCCGTTTAGACCGTGTTATTGGCCATCACATCGATGATGCTAAAGTAACCGATATTCTGACTCGCTTAGGCCTTGATGTTAAAGTAGAAAATGATAGCTGGAGTGCAGATGTACCGAGTTACCGTTTTGATATTCGCATCGAAGAAGATTTAATTGAAGAAGTTGCGCGTGTATACGGTTATAACAGTATTCCAAATGTTGCACCTACTGCAAAACTCAAAATGACAACGCACGACGAGTCAACAATTGCGCTGAGTAAGTTTCGTAACACGTTAGTTACGCGTGGTTACCAAGAAGCAATTACTTATAGCTTTGTCGATCCTAAAGCACAAACTATTTTACACCCAGATAGTAATACGCTTGTATTACCGCATCCAATTTCAATTGAAATGTCGGCTATGCGTGTAAGCTTAATGCCTGGTTTATTGTCTTCAGTGGCCTATAACCAAAACCGCCAACAACCCCGTATTCGCCTATTTGAGCACGGTCTTAAATTTATTAGTGATGAAAGTGCTGAAAACGGTGTTTATCAGGTGCCAGTCCTTGGTGGGGTCATTACCGGTTTAGCACATGGTGAACATTGGGTTGAAGAAAAACGTAACGTTGATTTCTACGACTTAAAAGGTGATGTAGAAGCGTTACTTGCGATCACTAATGATGTTAGCCGTTTTGAAATTAAAGCAGAGCAGTCAGATGGACTTCACCCAGGCCAATCAGCAGTTATTTATGTTGATGGTAAAAAGGTTGGTTTTTTTGGTGCATTACACCCACAAGCGCAAAAGTCGTTAGATATCAATAACGCAACTTTTGTGTTTGAAATTGAAATGTCGGCAATCGAAAAAAGAAATTTACCAGAGGCAGTTGGGGTATCAAAATTTCCTTCAAATCGCCGCGACATCGCTATTTTAGTGGCCGACAGCGTTAAGTCTGGTGATATTTTAACCGCGATAGAAAAAGTTGGCGGAAATCAATTGGTTGACCTAAACTTATTCGATGTGTATAAGGGCAAAGGTATTGAGCCAAATTATAAGAGTTTGGCGATTGCTCTAACACTGCAAGCGGTTGATAGAACACTCGAAGAGAAAGACATCAATCTGGTAGTTGATAACGTGGTGGCCGAACTGGCTGATAAATTTAATGCATCGTTGAGGGACTAGATATGGCGCTTACTAAAGCCGACATAGCTGAACACCTATTTGAAAAACTGGGTATCAATAAAAAAGATGCCAAAGACTTAGTTGAAGCGTTTTTTGAAGAAATCCGCTCAGCGCTTGAAAAAGGTGAGCAAGTTAAGCTCTCCGGATTTGGTAATTTTGATCTTCGTGATAAAAAAGAAAGGCCAGGCCGTAACCCGAAAACAGGAGAAGATATTCCTATTTCGGCGCGTCGCGTGGTGACATTTCGACCAGGTCAAAAGCTTAAAACTCGCGTAGAGGTGGGTACAAGCAAGGCAAAATAAAAAAAGGCAGCGTAAGCTGCCTTTTATTTTTTAAGATTGCTAAGCATTTTAAATGCTGAGTTATTTTTGTCGTTGATTTTTAACTATCTAAAATTCTCTTGGTGAGACAAATTCACCATTTTGTATGTGCTCATATGTTTGTTGGGCAAGTGTATCTAAGCTCTCCAAACTTTTACCGTTACTCAGTAATTGATGCTCTATTGGTAATAAATCGATATTTTCAATGCCAGACATTTGCGCCACCTTCGAAAATATATATGCATGTTTAAATTTCTTATGCTTGTAAAATAGGCTAATAAGAGACGTATAAACCTCAGGGTTTGGTTCAATGCCTTCTTTGTTTAACTCCAGTGTTTTATAAAGCAAGTCTATCGTTTTTTCATCATCAAACTTCATATAGTAAGATGCTAGAAAAAATTGCATTTCTGCACTTTGGGTTACGCTTTTATCGTTCTCTAAAGTAAGTAATTTATTTAGCGCACCTTGGTTGTTATTTCGTGACCAATGGTAATAAAGTAGTCCTGGGTGGTTGGTTTTTTGAGTGTCTTGATATAAACGCGTTATCTCTTTGATACTGGTCAGTTGCCCTACAATGCGCGATGTTGTTTTAGATTTTAGCTTTTTATGCTCTATTTTTGCAGCTAACGTTATGCATTGATTATAAGACTCAAAACCTTTAAGTAATTGGTATTTGTTTTCATCTGTTGGTTTTTTATATTCAGTATAGCGTTTTAAAATAACTACCGAACGCTCATTTTTACAATGGCTGTCTTTATTTAGATCGCTACAAAATCCAGGCGTTTCTTTACAAACCTGAGCGAGTGTTAGTGGTTCATCACACCCTGTTAGCGCTAGCATCGTTAGTAACACGCTTGCTCTTAAAATCATCCCTTAACCCCAAGTGAATTTATACGTGACCATTCTAACGTAATCATTTGTGCTCTAACAGTAGAGAATAACTTAAGATTAACTTAGAATAGCCGTGCCTAAAGTGTATTACTCTCAAAATATAGTGCACTTTTGAAGGCTATCCGTTCAAAATGAAAAAATTTAGGTAAATAAAATGACCTCATCTCACGAGTTAGAATATACAAATAGTTGGCAAGAACGCCAAGATTACGCCGAAAGCATGCAACCTATCATTGGTAAGCTTTATCGTAACCGTGGCATAGAAATCGCTGTATATGGCCGTCCTCTCGTTAATGCCAGTACAATAGATATCATCAAGTCCCATAAAACTGTAGCACAGTTTGAAGGTACCAAGTTACGCTTACGTGAAAGCTTCCCGTTTTTAGAAGCGATTAGTAAAATGGAGCTAAATTCTGCCCGTATAGATATTGGTAAACTTGCTTATAGTTACTTGTATACTGATGCAGCTAATGGGCGTACGGTAGACGAGTTTGTAAAAGCTGAACTAGCAGAAATTGCGGATTTACCAGCTAAAGAGCCGCGTGATGTAGTACTTTATGGTTTTGGTCGAATAGGCCGCTTATTAGCACGTTTATTAATTGAAAAGTCAGGCCCATATGCCGATTTACGCTTACGTGCAATTGTTGTACGTGGTGGTAAAGATGGCGACCTAGAAAAGCGCGCTAGCTTATTACGTCGAGATTCAATCCATGGGCCTTTTAATGGTTCAATTACGATTGATAAAGAGCGTAATGCAATTAAAGCTAACGGTAGCTACATTCAAGTAATTTATGCTAACTCGCCAAGCGAAATTGACTACACAGCTTACGGTATCGAAAATGCGCTGATTGTTGATAACACAGGTATTTGGAAAGATGAAGCAGGCCTTGGTCAGCATCTAGAATGTAAAGGCGCTGCAAAAGTATTATTAACTGCACCGGCTAAAGGCAATATTAAAAACATCGTATATGGTGTAAATAACCAAGACATTTTACCTGCTGATAAAATTGTATGTGCAGCAAGTTGTACAACTAATGCCATTACGCCAACACTTAAAGCATTAAACGATAAGTTTGGTATTAATAACGGCCATGTAGAAACTGTGCACTCGTACACAAACGATCAAAACCTTATTGATAACTACCACAAAGCAGAGCGTCGCGGCCGTGCTGCAGCGCTTAACATGGTAATTACCGAAACAGGTGCAGCTAAAGCGGTTTCTAAAGCATTACCAGAACTTGAAGGTAAATTAACGGGTAACGCCATCCGTGTACCTACACCAAATGTATCGCTTGCTATTTTAAATCTTAATTTAGAAAAAGGGACATCGGTTGAAGAGCTTAACGCGTTTTTACGTGAAACAGCGCTTCACTCAGAACTTAGAGATCAAATTGACTATACTGCTTCTACAGAAATCGTATCTACTGATTTAGTAGGTAGCCGTTATGCAGGTGTTGTTGATTCACAAGCAACTATTGTTGAAGGCAACCGTGTAGTACTTTACGTTTGGTACGACAATGAATTTGGCTATAGCTGCCAGGTTGTTCGTTGTATGCGTGACATGGCAGAAGCTGCTTTCCCAAGCTTACCCCGCTAATTAAAGACTTCATAAACGAAGCCAGCTTATTTGCTGGCTTTTTTAGTCGCGTAATATTTTTTAAAGTGCACCCTGTGTGATAGGCTTTAATTATTGAGATGCATAATATGGTTAACTTCTAATTATGTATTTTGCTATTCATAAAATAGTTTTAGTTCTGCGTATTGAGCAGATAAATGTATTCTACCTTAAGGTTTTTTCATGAAAATCAGCAGCAATTTTGATAGTGGTAACATTAAAGTTATCGAAGCCACCGATCCTTTAAATATTCAATTAGAGATTAATAGCGATCACCAATCTGAGTTTTATCAGTGGTTTCACTTTCGTCTTGAAACAACGCCTTACCAATTGCATAAATTAAATATTAATAACCTTGAAAAGTCAGCATATCCAGATGGCTGGGATGGGTATCAAGCCGTTGCATCTTATGACCGTCAAACATGGTTTCGCGTGCCTTCTAATTACGAAAATGGCACGCTTACATTTGAGCTAGAGCCAGAAAGCGGCAGTGTTTACTTTGCGTATTTCGCGCCTTACAGCTATGAACGTCATTTAGATTTACTATCGTGGGCGCAAAGCGAAGAGCTCTGTCAATTACAAACCCTTGGCGAAACACTTGATGGTCGCGATATGAGCGTACTTAAAATTGGCCAACCAAGCGAAGATAAAAAAATAATCTGGATCACAGCACGCCAACACCCAGGTGAAACTATGGCAGAGTGGTTTGTTGAAGGCTTGTTGCATAAATTACTTGATGATGAAGACCCGCATGCAGCAGCGCTTTTATCTAAAGCGGTTTTTTACATCGTGCCAAACATGAATCCAGATGGCAGCGTACGTGGGCACCTTCGTACTAATGCTAAAGGCGTTAACTTAAATCGTGAATGGCAAACACCTAGCATGGAAAATAGCCCTGAGGTTTACTTAGTGCTTAATAAAATGCGCGAAACAGGCCTAGACATGCACCTAGATATACACGGTGATGAAGCAATTCCGTATAACTTTGTTGCAGGTAGTGAGGGTATCCCAAGTTACGATGATCGTTTGAAAGATTTAGAAGATAGCTTTAAAGCGGCGCTTTTAACTATTACTCCAGAATTTCAGGACGAGCACGGCTATGACAAAGATGAACCAGGTAAGGCAAATTTAACTGTTGGCTCATCAGCCACAGCAGAAGAGTTTAAAGCACTTACTTATACCATTGAGATGCCGTTTAAAGACAATAACGACCTACCAGACCCAGATTATGGCTGGTCTGACCGCCGTTCGTATCAATTTGGTCAAGATACTTTAGCGGCAATCGTAAATGTCGTTGATAAACTGAGATAAATTAGTATAAGGTAAGGGCAACAATAAAATGTTGCCCTTTTTTATTACAAAATTTACAAATAATAAAAATTAGCAATAACAGCGTTATCGTATTATTTGGCTAAAACTGAGTAATACACAATCAACAGTCTCAATTAAAATAATAAGAGGAATTCAGCGTGGATGTATTTGGACAATTTTTAGATAGTCTCGATGGTATGTTAGGGGGGGCCGTATGGTTTCCTTACATACTATTAGGGGTTGGTTTATTTTTTACTGTTTATTTAAAGTTCCCACAAATTCGTTATTTCAAACATGCGTGTAAAGTTGTTACCGGTAAGTTTGATAAAAAAGGCACTGAGGGTGATACAACACATTTTCAAGCTCTTGCTACTGCGCTCTCTGGTACTGTGGGCACAGGTAACATTGGTGGTGTAGCACTTGCAATTTCTATCGGTGGTCCAGCAGCTCTATTTTGGATGTGGATGACCGCTTTTTTCGGTATGACAACCAAATTTGTAGAGGTAACGCTTTCACACAAATACCGCGAAAAAACAGAAGACGGCACCATGTCGGGTGGCCCTATGTATTACATGGACAAGCGCTTAAACATGAGATGGCTTGCCATTTTATTTGCAGTTGCAACGGTAATTAGCTCATTCGGTACAGGCAGCTTGCCACAAATTAATAATATAGCCCAAGGCATGGAAGCTACATTTGGTTTTGCACCAATGGCAACGGGTGCTGTCTTATCTATTTTATTAGCACTTGTTATTTTGGGTGGTATTAAGCGTATTGCAGCTATTACCTCACGCGTAGTACCGCTAATGGCCGCGGTTTACATTATTGGTGCACTTGCCGTTATTTTTTACAATATCGAAAATATCGGTCCTTCTTTTGCGTCAATCTTTATGGATGCCTTTACTGGTTCTGCAGCAGCTGGCGGCTTTTTGGGGGCATCGTTCGCTTACGCATTTAATAAAGGTGTAAACCGAGGTTTGTTTTCAAATGAGGCAGGTCAGGGTTCTGCGCCAATTGCCCATGCATCAGCAAAAGCAGATGAACCGGTATCAGAAGGCATAGTATCTATACTAGAACCGTTTATTGATACCATTATTATTTGTACACTTACAGGCCTAGTTATTTTGTCTTCAGGTGTGTGGAATGAAAAATTTGAAACACACTTTGAACGCTCTTCGATGAGCATCATTAAAGGTGACTACTCTGAAACAAACGAAGCGCAGCGTGCTGAGTTATATAACTACCTAAACAATAACGATAGTAACATTGAGTTATTTACAGGTAATATTGAAGTGGTAAATGGAGTTTCAACCACAACAGGCTATACCGTTATTAACTCGCGTTCAATTGCTGAAGATGTTCGTTTTGGTTTAACAGAAAAGCATAAGTATACCGGTATAGTTGAAGTGACAAATGGTATGCCAACTGACGACAGTATTAGCTTAGTCGGTAAATCGTTAGTGCATTCAGCAGAACTTACCACTAAAGCATTTACTCGAGGCTACTTTGGCGAAAGCGGGCAATACATTGTATCTATTGGTTTGTTGTTATTTGCATTTTCGACCGCTATTGCGTGGTCGTACTACGGTGATCGTGCGATGATTTATTTACTCGGCCATCGCTCAGTAATGCCGTACCGTGTATTTTATGTTGCCGCGTTCTTTTGGGCTTCGTTTGCCGATACCACTTTAGTATGGAAATTAGCAGCTGTGGCCATTGTCGTTATGACACTCCCTAACTTATTCGGCATTATGTTGTTACGTAAAGAAATGAAACAGTCAGTAGATGACTACTGGGTAAAATTCAAAAAAGACAACGAGAAATAAAACACGTACAATAAAAGGCGCCGCAAGGCGCTTTTTTTATGCGTAGTATGGAGAGATGTATGGCGATTACTCGTTGCCCCAAATGTGCAAAATCAATTTCAGACAAACATAAGCAGTGTCCGCATTGCGGTAGTAGTATTTCAGAGCTTAACGACGAGCAAGTTTTGCAGCTGCAACGTGAGCAGCGAATTAAAAAACGCCAGATGTTTATGAATCACTCTTTTTTGGCGCTAATCTTATTTTTAGGTGGTTTTTTCTGCTTGTACTTTTTACAACCGCAAGAAGAAACTCTTGAGTGGTACGCCTACACAATTGCAATTGGAGTAGGGTGTATTTGGTATCTTATCAATCGAATTATTTTAGTATCTCTAAAAAAGAAAAAGTGACATGAATATCGACAATCTAGTACAAAACATTACTCCCGAATTATTTGAACGCTTACAGTACGGTGCTGCAACAGGAAGATGGCCTGATGGCACTGTTTTATCACAAGAGCAAAAGCAGCAAACTGTGCAGTTAGTTATGTTGTACCAAGCGAAAGTGGCTAAATCAAACGAGCAATTTACTATTGGCGCAAATGGCGAAATGATCCAAAAAACAAAAGCACAACTACAAAAAGAATTTAAATCAGACAACGAAATAGCTAGGTTTAGTGAACATGATCTTTAAGCACCTTTTTACACCGAAATGGAAACACCCAAAGCAGCAAGTTCGTCTTGATGCAATTGAAAACCTAGATGTGCAGCGCGATGCTACAATTTTAAATACATTAGCCCTTGAAGATAATTCGGCCGAAATTCGTCGTAAAGCGCTTCAAAAAATGAACGATTTAGCACTGTGGTGGAAAGCATATAAACAAGATCAAGCGTTAAAAGATGTTGCAGAACAACAAATATCAAATGCAGTACTAAGCGACGAAAGCGCACTTTCGTCACATATTAAAAGTGAATACATTGAGCGTTTTGCGCCGGTTAAAACACTTGAAAAACTAGCATTTGCTGAAAAAGAGCTTCAAGTACGGGTTAAACTTTTAAAGCGTTTGGCTAACCCTAAACTTATCGAAAAAGCATTCAAAGAAGGCAGTGAAGAGTTACAAGTTCATTTAGTCGAGCTTGTTATAACGCATCAGCTTACTAAGCCTTTATTAAAACACGCTAAAGGTAGTGCTAAGCAAAGCTTAGAAACACATATAGAAAATGAACGTTTGGCAATAGAAATGCCAGCGCAAGTAGAGGCTTCTACACGTGTAATTTTAGCGAAGTTAAATGCACTTCGTGATAAAACAGACTATGCAATAGTGAATCCTCAAGCGAGTGATTTAATGGCGCAGTGGCAAGCTTTAGAGCTTAAATGGTTAAGTGCAGATCACGTCAAAACACTTGATGCTAAGTACATCAGTATTACCGACAAGCTTGATGCACATATTGCAGTACTAAAAGAGCAACATGATAAAGAGCAAGAAAAACTAGCTTTACAACAACGTCAGTTACTCGCGCTTGCAACGCTTGAAGCAATAAGTGAAGAAATAGAAAATGCATTACAGTTAGGGCTAGAAACGCCAGAGCAAATTCAACAAGATTGGTTAGATGCAAAAGTAGCTCAAGCTAAGCAATCGCTAAGCGATTCACAACTTGCTAATGATGCGCAGTCTAAACAAGTAATTAATAAGCTAGAAAAATTATTTACTCAAGTTGCTAAGTTACCAGAGCTTACAAATGCAATTAAAGAGTATAAATTAGCCTATGCGGTACTGTGTGACATACAGCCGGCTGAGCAATTAAGTGATTACGATGACTCTTTAAATGCCTTTAATAATGCGTTTAAAGCTGCACGTAATCATTTAAATGCACTTGATGGTTCACTTGCACAAAGCTTTAAAACACAGCTAAATGCAAATAAAAAGCAATTTTTAGCTGCTATGAGTGAATTAACTAAGCCACTTGAAAAAAATCAAAGCCAAGCTAAACGTAAAGCACGTGATGTAAAACGCCTAATTGAAGAAGGCCGTTTTAATGTCGCTTTTGGTGTGTTTAAAGGCTTTGAAGAGCTATTTAATACACTCACTGCGCATTATCAACAGCCATTAGTAAATATTAAAGCAGAACTTGAAGCGCAACTTGCAGATGCTAAAGACTGGCAAAAATACGCAGCAGCGCCAAAGCGTGAAGCGCTACTTGAAGAAGTAACGGCTTTAGTTGGTGAAGAGTGTACCGATCCGCAGCAACGCGCAGATTTAGTAAAAACACTGCGTAAACGTTGGAATGAGTTAGGACGCCTTGATACTGAGCAAGAAAAGCAACAAGGCGAGCAGTTTGATGAAAAAATTGAGCAGCTATTTGCACCGTGTCGTAGCTACTTTGCAGAGCAAGAAGTAGCAAGAGAAGCCGCTAAAACTCAGCGTAAAACTATAATCGCTGATATGAGCGCTTTACTGGCTGCGCCTTCGGCTGACGATGGCTTTGACTGGAAGCAATATGAGAGCCAATACAATCGCTTAAACAAAGCATGGCGCAGTGTAGGTAAAGTTGACCCTAAAACATACCGCGTATTAAACGAACGTTACAAAAAAGAGCAACAGCAAGTACTTGCAACACTTAATGCATTTCATAAAGCAAATGCAGATCAAAAAAATGAACTCGTTGAAAAAGCGCAGCAACTATCACAAAGCGATGACCTTGCAAGTGCATGCCAAGAACTAAAACAGCTTCAACAGCAATGGCAAACAATAGGCTTTGCAGGTTTAAAAGCTGAAAACGCATTGTGGCAAAAGTTTCGCCAATTTAATGATGAAACCTTTACTAAACGTAGCAGCGAATTTGAAGAGCAAAAACTTGCTCAAAGCGAAAGCGATAAACAAGCTGCAGTTGAACTGACCGAACTTGAAGATGCACTTGATAATGTGAATCAAAAAGCGCAATTGCATGATCTAGAAACTAAAGTGAAAGGTTACGCTCAATACAAATCACTCACAGGTAAAGTAAACAGCCTACTTGAAGCGATAGAGCACAAGTTAGCATTGCTTCATAGCCAAGCAGAACAAGCTAATTTAGATGCACTATTTAGCGCCATTGAAAATAACGATGTATTGCCAAGCCAATACCAAACATCGTTAATAACATCACTGAGCCGTGAGCAATTACTTACTAGAATGGAAATTTTAGCCAACGTGAGCTCAGAAAATACATCGCTTAGAATGGCTGAACAAGTTGCAATGCTAGATGATAAACACCGTGGTGAACATGCTGATTTAAACTATTATTTAAAGCAGTTGTTAGCGCTCAGTAAGGGTTCAGTTGAGCCTGAGACACTAGCTAAAATTAAAACAATTTTTACAGCATAATAATGTAATACACCTGTACTAAATACAGGTAATGCATTGTAAAAGCCGCTGTTAAAGCGGCTTTTTTATAATTAAAATTTTATATAAGGGATCCTCATGAGAGTATTACTACTGATTGCAACAACACTATTTTTAACGGCATGTAACACAACCCAAGGTGTATCTGTTTACTCGTTTACTAACTCAGAAGTTGAAACCGTATTAGGTAAGCAATTACCAAAGCTAAGCGAAAAAGTGAGCTTGATGGGATTGCCTGTTCAGTTTGACGTAAACGATTTAAGTGTCAACATTGGCCCAGACAACCGCGATGTAGTTGTACTAGGTGCTGACTCAAGCGCTGAAATTAACGCTTTTGCGCTTAAATACCCGGTACGTTTACAGCTGCAAATAGAAGGTAGCCCGTTTTACGATAGTGAGAAAAAAGCGGTTTTTTTACGTAATGTAAAGCTACTTGATTCAAGCGTAGACGCCGGTGGCTTTAAAGGTAATTTAGCTGCGCTTGACAGCCAAGCTATGGAAGTAATTAACGCTTTTTTAGCGGTTAACCCTGTTTATACGTTAAATATGGACGACCCTAAAATAATGCTACTTAGTAAACTACCCCTTGATATGAAAGTGGCTGAGGGTGCAATTAAATTAGTACCTCGCCTTTAAGTAGATCTAGCGCGGCGGCATTTACGTATTTATAAAACTTATTTTATTAGGTTTTAAATTATGGCCGCACCGCGCAGCATTCCTACCTCACGACTCTCTCGATTTACAAAGCTAGGTTCTTTAGCCAGTGGCGTTGCTGCCAATATGCTAATAGAGGGTACTAAAAGTGCTTTAAGTGGCAATGGCTGGGATAATAAAAGCTTACTGCTACAGCCTAAAAATATTGAAAAACTAGCCACCCAGCTTGCACATCTTAGAGGGGCGGCAATGAAGCTTGGCCAATTACTCTCAATGGATGCTGGTGAGCTACTAAGCCCTGAACTTACAAAGCTATTAGCACTACTTCGATCAGATGCTAACCCTATGCCTCATAAACAGTTAATTGCAGTGTTAAAACAGCAGTGGGGAGATCATTGGCTTGAGAGATTTTCACATATTGAGTTAAGGCCTTTTGCTGCAGCCTCTATTGGGCAGGTGCATTTAGCTTATCAAGAAAATGGCGAAAAACTGGCAATCAAAATTCAGTACCCAGGTATCGGCAAAAGTGTAGAAAGTGACGTTGATAACGTTATATCGCTTTTAAATATAGCTCGCCTAATTCCTAAAGATTTGGATATAAAGCCGTTGGTAAGTGAGGCTAAAGCACAATTACTCGCTGAGGCTGATTATGCTTTAGAGGCACATTTTATTACAAAGTATCACTATCTTTTAGCTGAAGACAAACGCTTTATCGTTCCTAAAGCATACACCGAGCACAATACTAAACAAATTTTGGCAATGCAGTATGTAAAAGCCTCACCTATCGAAACACTCAATGACTTAGCACAAAATGAGCAAAATCAGGTGGCTGCGGCACTTATTGATTTATTTTTTAAAGAAATGTTTGAGTTTAAGCTTATTCAAACTGATCCAAACTTTGCCAATTTTCATTATCAACGCGAGAGTAAAAAAATAGTGCTATTTGATTTTGGCGCCACGCGAGAAATATCCATGCAATTGAGTCAAGCTTACCTATCTTTGTTTAAAGCAGGGAGTGAAAACAACAGAGCAGGGGTGTTAGCCGCTGCAACTCAAATAGGTTACTTTAAAGATGATATTGTAGATAGTTATAAAAATCATGTAATTGACTTATTTTTAATGGCGTGTGAGCCGTTAAGAGTCGATGGTGATTTTGCCTTTAAAAACAGCACGTTGGCTAACAGTATTAAAAATGCAGGGCTTGAGCTGAGCGCTCAATCGCAGCAATGGCACACCCCACCTGTCGATGCGCTTTTTATTCATCGTAAATTAGCTGGGCTTTATTTAATTGCAGCAAAGCTAAATGCAAAAATAAATATTAAAGCGTTATTTAAGCCTTATATTTAATTGCTTGTTATTCAACTGAACAATAGACTGGTTTATGGCATAATGCTCGCGATATTTCGCGAGGTGATTGCAATGATAAAACAATTTTTAAACGACCCTAAACTATTACTTAATGCGGTAGGTGAGGGGATTTATGGTTTTGACTTATCCGGCAATGCTGTATTTGTAAACCCTGCAGCTGAGCGCATGACCGGTTGGAAAGCCGATGAATTGCTTGGTAAAAAAATACACCAATACCATCACCATAGCCACGCAGACGGCACACCTTATCCTGCAGACGAGTGCCAAATATATTGCACTATGTTTGATGGCAAACGTCGCGAGATCAAAAATGAAGTATTTTGGCGAAAAGACGGCAGTTCATTTGCTGTAGAGTACACGTCAACGCCTGTTTATCGCAATGATGAGCTGATAGGTGCTGTAGCGGTATTTCGCGATATATCAGCGCAGCAGCGTACACAAAACGAGTTACATAATGCACTTGCACAAGTTAAACATTTAAGCGAGCAGCTTAAAGATGAAAACAGTTATTTAATAGCTGAGCTTAATGAAGACTGGCAAGACTCTGGTTTAGTTGGGCAAAGCCATATTTTTCAAACCATGCTTGAGCAAATAAAGCTAGTAAGCGAGACCGACAGTACCGTATTAATACTTGGCGAAAATGGCACAGGCAAAGAACTAGTCGCACGTAACTTGCACCGTTTAAGTAAGCGTAACAATCAAGCTTTTATAAAAGTAAATTGTGCTGCGTTTACGCCTAGCTTATTAGAGTCAGAGCTATTTGGGCACGAAAAGGGGGCTTTTACAGGCGCTAGTGAGCGGCGCAAAGGCCGCTTTGAACTAGCTGATAAAGGCACATTATTTTTAGACGAAATTGCAGAGCTGCCATTAGAAGCGCAGAGTAAATTGTTAAGAGTGTTACAAGAGCAAGAGTTTGAGCGCGTTGGCGGCAGCACAACACTTAAAGTAAACATTAGGGTAATAGCGGCAACTAACCGTGATTTATGGCAAATGGTGCAAAAGGGCAGTTTTAGAATCGATTTATATTACCGGCTCAATGTATTTCCTATTACAGTACCTGCGCTTAAAGACCGAAAAGAAGACATTCCATATTTGTGCACCAATTTAATTACTCAGCTGAATAAGCGTCTTGGAAAACAATTAAGTGGTTTGAGCAAAAAGGCAATTAGCCAATTACAAGCATATGACTGGCCAGGTAATATTCGCGAGTTACAAAATGTACTTGAACGCGAAGCTATTTTATCTAAACACCAGGTACTTAAGTTAACTCAGCCGTTAACGCTAAAAGATCAGCACCCAATCAATCCCGCCCTTACCCTCGATGAGGCACAAAAACAACATATTATAAGTGTACTTGATCTATCGCATTGGCAAATATCGGGCGATAAAGGCGCTGCTGCTAAGCTGGGCTTGCCAGAGAGCACCCTAAGATCAAAAATGCGTAAGCTAGGAATTATACCAATCCGCAATAATACTTAATCATTTTTAGGGGCTAAAAGTGTTGCTATCTGCGTTAAAAAATTCTCATTTAGAACAACTAAATAGCGAATTTTTTGCCTAGCTATCAACACGTTTATCTGTCCTCAAAATAGATCACTTAATTAAGTGGATTGGTATTAATAATAATTCGTGATATATCACGATTTACGTTTTATTTCGCGAAAGTGTGTTTTTATTAATCTTTAATAATTGTTTAATATCAATGGTTTAATTTAACATTCAGGGTGGTCTGAAAGTTGCAAAAGCTTACTTAATACCGTCACTATTAAGTAAGTACTATGAAGTTTGATATTAAAGAAGAAGACATGATCATCAAGCCCTATAAAACAGAAGGGCCTATTTATATTCGTCAGCAAAAAGGTTTTTTTCAGCGAATACGCCGTAACCTAGGTTGGTTGCTTATGCTCACATTTGTAGCTATTCCTTGGTTGCAATATAAAGGTCAGCAAGCTGTTTTGCTTGATGTAGCAACTCAAAAATTTACAATCTTTGGCTTAACCTTACTTCCGCAAGACTTTATGATTTTAGCCCTGCTATTTATGGTGGGCGCCTTTGCGTTGTTTTTTGTAACTAACTGGTTGGGGCGAGTTTGGTGTGGTTATACTTGTCCGCAAACTATTTGGATGCTGATATTTTCTTGGGTTGAGCAGCGTATAGAGGGCACTCGCAATCAACGTATCAAGCTAGATAAATCAAAATGGACATTGAGCACTTGGCGTAAAAAAATCACTAAGCACAGTGCATGGATTGTAATATCGGTGCTAACGGCCACTTCATTTATGGCTTATTTTATACCTGCGAAAAGTTTATACATGGAAATGTTCACTTTTGAGTGGTCAGGCATTACCAGCTTTTGGATATTTTTATTTGCATTGTGTACTTACGGAAATGCCGGATTTTTACGTGAAAAAATGTGCACCGTTGCTTGCCCGTATTCTCGTTTTCAATCGGTTATGTTCGATAAAGACACTTTAGTGGTTACTTACGATAGCGCACGAGGCGAAAACCGGGGGCCGCGTAAACGCAAAGCCGATCCTAAAGCGCTTAATTTAGGTGATTGTGTAGACTGTAATTTATGTGTAGAGGTGTGCCCTGCAGGTATAGATATACGCAATGGTTTACAGTATGAGTGCATAAACTGTGGTTTATGTATTGATGCCTGCGACGACACAATGGATAAGTTTGGCTATCAAAAAGGATTAATTAAATACGCTAGCGAAAAGCAAATGGAAGGCAAAAAAACCAATCCATTCAGATTAAAGCTACTTGGCTATGGTGCATTAACTGCTTTATTGGTTATCACCATGTTTGCATGGATGTTACAGCGTACGCCTATTGAGGCGTCAGTACTTCGCGACAGAAACGCGCTTTACAGAGTGAACTACGAAGGCTTGGTAGAAAACCCTTATACGCTAACTATTATTAATAAAACGCAGCAGCCTATGCATTACAGCATTGCTATTGAAGGATTGGCAGGCGCGACACTTACAAGCCCTAAGTCAACACTTGTACAACCAGGTGTAATGAAGAGCGTACCGGTTACCGTTACCGCCGATAGCTACGACATTGAGCGAAAAGTAACTAAACTTAAATTTATAGTAACAGCGCAAGAAGATGCCAGCATCACTATAACCAAAGATAGCCAATTTTATAAAAATTAGTACAGTATAAGAGCAGCATATAAACAGTGACTTGAGCCTTACTTAGCTCAAGTCATGGTTTAATTCATTTAAGATAAATTGCTTTGCCGACTCTAGATTATCAAAAAGACAATCTTTAAACGAAACATCTCTTTTGGCGTTTTGCATTATTCGTTGCATTTGGCTTATAGCAATAGGTGATGTAAGCACAAACGCGCTAATTAAACAGTTGTTTTGCTGCATGCTATGGCTGATTGCTACCATTTCTTGTTCGGCCTGTGGGGTTGCAGCAATAACGTTTGAGGAGTCACTTATATAACCCCATTGTTCGCCTTTAAATGATTGAATAGTTTCAAAAAGTGCAGCTTTAAAATTACTTAGAAGCTCAAGTTCTAGATTTCCGCTGAATTGCGCAATAACTATATTATCTTCAAGCGATAAATTAACGTGTCCATTTTTATTTTTATATTCCATTAATACTTCCTAAATTAGCTTTTTATTTAAATTTAGTTTAGCAGCCAAAACGGTACAAGCAGCTGCTAACTTATTAAAGTGTTTTAATAAAGTTAAGTGCGCTTTTAATAACCGCTACCTGCGCTAATATACATTCTTCATCTGTTGCAGTTGGGCTATCTGGGTATACCTCTGTTGTAGTTACATAGGGGGCGTCTGTAAAGCCCATACATAAACCTAAATCGCGAGCCGCATAGTTAATAACGCCAAATTGCTCTTGGGGTACGCCAATAAGCTGATTATTTTCATCGCTTGGCGCGATATGAGTAACCTTTGCTACCTCTTCGATAATTATTTTTTGAAATTCAGGCTCAGGTTTATTGGCGTCGGCCACTAAATAAAAACCATCAGGTATGTTCCAATTAGTGTTTGTAGTGCCTTCTCGTGCTGCAAGTGCAGGTCTAAATTCGCTGTTATCACTGTCAGTAGTTTCATGAAGGTCAATATGCGCTGTAAGCTCTAAATCAAGAGACTTAACATACGCCATAATCGCAGCCGATTCTGGCGCTGGGCTATTTTCATAAAACGAGCGGTTAGGATCAATGGCCGCAGGGTTCCAGCGGTTAATTGTTTCGTATCCCCAAGGGCTAATACATGGGGCAATAACAATGTTAAAGTGATCTGTATAATTTAAAGCAGTGGTTTTAGCAAACCTAAGTGCGCCATGTACGCCACTGGTTTCGTAGCCGTGCACACCACCAGTGATTAAAATAGTCGGTTTGTTTTTATCTAACTGAGGTGTTTTTAGCACATATAAAGGGTAGGTACCCGCAGCGTAATTAAGCTCGCCGTATTGCTCAACTGTTAATAAACTTTTTAGCTCGTTAATTAAAGACACAACGTCATTTTGGTAGCTGCGTTTAATGCTTTGGCTTTTTAACCACTGGTCTTTATCGTTGTTATTCCATTTAATGCCAGGTGTGCCAATAGGGTAAGTGCTATGAGTCATAATTAACCTTTATGTAGTACTAATGCATTTGCTTTTTATAAAAAAGGGCAGTGCAATGAGTAAAATTACTTAATAAAGGCATAGCTTAACGCTGAGTAAAATAGCGTGCAAATTAAAACGTTAAAGTCATGTTTTTAATAGCACGAGACTGCTGGGCTTTAATGTAGCTTTGATCTGTAAACTCATCAGCAATATTACCAAAGCGCTCTCGTATTACGCTAAGCGTTAAATTACATGACTTACTTTTATCTATCTGTATGTTTTTAAACATATCAAGATTTTCAAGGGGGATTTCAAGGTGTGACGAAGAAAGCTCTAAGGTGCCAGATTGAATAAGCGAGTCGTTGCTTAACGTTATACAGCGACTAGTTAGCTCTACATAGCTTGTACTATTAGGATCTGTTCCATCAAGCTGTAAAGTTAACGTACTATCAATCTTAAATAGTTGCTCATTACTTGGCGTTAAAATAATAAAGTTTAGTGGAAGTTCTACGTTTGAGCTTGCACTTATGCCATTACTACGCCCAAATATTATATTAAATAGTTGATTATCGTCAGTTGTGTTTATATAAGCTTGGTAGTCATCATCTAAAAATTCGGTATCTTTTTTAAGTGTTACAACGCTACTATTGAAAGCGGCTTGTAGCGTATCAGAGTCACTTAATGTAACGTTAGAGCCAGTAATATCATTAACGTTTAGCTCGGCATTAATACGCGTTTTACTGCCATCAGACACCAAGTTAAATCCAGCCCAAAGTTCTTTTGTTTCTACTAGGTGTGATTCAGTTTCTGAATTACAGGCACATAAAGCTAAAATGAGTGCTGCAGACATAACGCATTTTTTAAACATAATTAGCTCCTTTAATAGTATTAGCTTTAAACGTAACAATAGGTTAATTAGCTGTAATTTAATTGTGAGTTTGTATTGTTGCATATCTAACTATCTATAAATGTTTAAATTTGTTAACGGGTGTAATAAAAAATTTAAATAATAGATCTAAATAGAATCTTAGCGTTTTATTAACGTATTAAAGCCAAGTTTACAACGCTAAATGCAATCAAAAGAATATGTTACAATTAAACCAAAGCATGTTTTGATATTGAAGTATTATGGCGCAGTATATTGCTACTCCAAGTTGGCTAGGCCGTTTTTTTACCCGCATTAAACACGTAAGCATTGAGCAAACAGAGCTTGTAGTGCACTTTAAAAATGCGCAAACACAGCGTTTTTTAATTAAAGACTTCTATAATTTTGCCGCACTAAATAACCGCGTGTTTAGTGCTAAAATAACCCTAAGCGACGATCGCAACACATCCATTAGCTTTTTAAATAAAGCGCAAGCTCACGCCTTAAGTTGCGCAATTAACGACCAGTTTTCGCAGTTGCTAGAGCAAAAGGTTAACAACGCTAAAGCAGTATTAAAGCGTTATGCTTTAGATGAATTTTTACGTGATAGTTCCCTAAATACACTCACAAACAATGTATTTATGCTATGTGGTCATTACAATAAAAATAAAAATACATGGCTTGAGCATTTATCACCCGCCAGTATTAAATTTTTAAATATACTTAGTAGCACGCCTAATAATGCTCAAGCAGTGGCATTACTGCGCCAAAAATATGAGCAAAAACAACTGACTCTTAGAAATGATTTTTTTAATAAAATAGAATCTAATCCACTCACTACAGAGCAGCGTTTAGCGGTAATACGCGATAACGATAAAAACCTAGTGTTAGCCGCTGCGGGTACAGGTAAAACATCTGTCATGGTGGCAAAAGCATTAAATTTAATAACCAGTGACATTGCAAAACCTGAGCAAATTTTAGTGTTAGCGTACAACAAAAGCGCTGCTAACGAGCTTAAAGAGCGCTTTATTAAACGCGCGGTACAGGCAAAATTACCCTGTAAAACACCGACAATCTTAACGTTTCATGGTTTGGGTCTAAAGTTATTACAAAGTGCAAAAAAATCGGTTGAACTGTCAAAATTTGCAACCGATCCAATATTATTAAATGGTTGGCTTACCCAGTGGGTGAGCAAAAAACTACAAGCAGACCCTAAATTTTTAAAAACATTTGTAGATTTGCTTCACGAGCCTATAGATATATTTAGCTTTAATAATAATGCAGAGTATGAGCGATACGTGCGCGGCAATGAATATAGCAGCTTAGCGGGTCATAAAGTTAAAGGTTACCAAGAACTGTTAATTTCTAATTGGTTGCATTTACACTCTGTACCGCATAGGTATGAAGCGACTTACCAGCCTAATAATACTTTGCAGCTGCAAAGCAAGTACCAACCAAGTTTTTACATTTCGCAATACAATTTATATTTAGATCATTTTGAAATTGATAGACGTGGTAATACGCGTGCCGACATAGATAAAAAATACTATATTGAGCAAATAGCGTTTAAACGTAAACTACATAAGCAAAATGGTACTACGTTACTTGAAACCTTTCACTATAACTGGCTTGAGGGAAAGCTTGAACAAACCTTAGCTAAACAACTAAAGCACCATAATGTTGAGCTTGTGCCTTTGAGTAGTGACAAAATATTTCATACCTTAAATAACTCTGGGCAATTACAACAAGGGGTTGATAAATACATAAAATGTTTGCAAGCCATTAGAGTAGAGCAATTATCTCACCAGCAAATAGAGCAGCGAATAAAGCAAAGCGGTATTAAAAACTATAAGCAATATGCGGCCTTTTTAATGCAAATTCACGATGCGTATGTAAATGAACTAAGCACTCACAATAGTATTGATTTTGACGATATGATTATTCAAGCAACTAAGGCTGTAAAAAATGGGGATTTTAATGTTTCATGGAGCCATATTTTAGTTGATGAGTTTCAGGATATATCAAGCGCGCGGATGGCGTTTTTAAATGCAATTATTAAACACGGCAATGGGATACGCTTTACAGCTGTGGGTGATGACTGGCAGGCTATTTATAGGTTCTCGGGTGGTAATTTAGCGCTAACCACACAATTTAACGAGCTTGTAGGTAGCCATTCACTAACGATACTACAAAAAACATTTAGGTATAACAACAGCATAAGTGATGTGGCAGGGCGCTTTGTAATGCAAAACCCTGAGCAATATAAAAAACATATTATTACCCATACTCAGGTAACTGCACCGCAAGTAATTTTACTCGACGATTTATACCAAGGAACTAAATCAATCGAGATAAAGGTTCAGCAAACAATAAGTACCATTGAAAAAAATGACGCCTCAGCCAGTATTGCCATACTTAGCCGATATCGATACATGCTAAACGGTGTTCAACAGCATTTAAAAGGTAAAAAACACACTAACCCACTTTATTTTTGGACGCTGCACAGCGCAAAGGGACTCGAGGCCGACTACTGTATTATTATTGGTTTTGAGCAAGGTAAGTTAGGGTTTCCAAGTGATAACCAAGATAATTTGCTGGTGGAGTCGTTATTACCAAAGCAAGATAGCTTTACTCATTCACAAGAGCGCCGATTATTATATGTAGGTATTACGCGCGCAAAGCATAAAAGTTACTTAATTGCTGATCCTTACGCTTGCTCAGCGTTTATTAAAGAGCTTATTAACGACGACTACCCCATTCATATAGCATCTGATCTTTTCAAAAAATCGCAATTGCAGCAAAGACAATGTGTAACGTGAAGTGATGGATTAGTTACACCTAAATCGGGTAAATACGGCGACGACTTTAACTGCACTAATACTCAGCTGTGTAAGACCAACTTTAGAGTATGTAAAAGCTGTAAAAGTCCATCGGTTGATAAAGCTACACATTGGCAATGTACAAACCATGAGTGCCAAGCACGCCAACCTATTTGTGAACAATGTGGACGCGAAATGCGCTTACTTCAGTCAAAGCATGGTGAGTTTTTAGGATGCAGCGGATATGCTTTAAAAGAGCACAACTGTAAAAATACCCGAAAAGTAAAAAATAATGCATTTTCTAATTAATCGAACTTAAAGTTAGTAATGCATCGTATTTGTTTGATTTTAACGATTTTAAAATGTTTAATTAACTATTGAGCTTTTACTTTTTATTAATTATGCATTTTCTTAATAAGTACTTTTTGCTGTCTGATCACTATACCCATGACAATGAGGTTACTCATTGGCGGGTTAGCGCATTGCGTATTATTTCTACCTTAGTAATGTTGTTATGCTTTGGTGTTGCGTGGCATACATTCACAACGGCTGTAGAGCTTGACCTACTTCACATAGTAGTACTTACCTTTAGCTTTTTAACTATTTCTGCCGGTTTAGTCTTAGCCAGCAAGCGTTTTTATAAGCAAAGTGCGCATGCTTTGTTAGCTGCGATTGTAATTTCCAGTCTTTGTATGAACTTATTTTTAACCGATCTGGAGCTTGCTAAGGTGGGCTCTATGTTTATGTATTCCTGTCCCATAATTGCACTGATGCTAATTGGTAACCGAACGGCCATAGTTTACGCCGTACTAAATACAGTCCCGTTTTATATGATTATTAATAATATAGACCTATCAAGTGTTACGGGTATAGCTCAGCAGCTCCCAAGCGCAAATTTGTATATAACCGGGCTTATATTCTTATTTTTTAATATCTGTATTCCGTTAGCAGTGGCCAGGACAATCGTCGCTGCAAAGCGATTAAATAAGTCGATGAGTGTGGCCAACTCACTATTAATAGATAAAAACGAGTTATACAAAACATTTTTTACCGAGTCAGATAAAGCTAAAATTATTGTTGATGAACATTTTAATATTACCGATGCCAATAGGTGCGCCGACAATTTGTTTGCTGTCAATAAAAAGCAGATAAGTAAGGGCATTAATATAACGTCGTTAGTTCCTGAGCTAAACCTTAAAACAAATAATATGAGTCAGGTTCTACAGCATAAAAGACGATTTTTAAGGGCTAATTACTCACTAGCCATGAATAAAAATTATCGGGTGTATGAATTTTATGACTGTACTCAAGAGCAAATAATTAAGCAAAATTTAGCCAATATGGAGCAAGAAAACAAACGGCTAAAATACCGCAACCCACAAACAAAGCTCCCTAATAAACATTGGTTCGAAATGCAATGTGATCGCTTAATTACTAAATATCAACGCGGCTTTTATATTGTTGTTACGCAAACAGCTAATAGTGAATATTTAAAATTAAAACTTGCGCAGCAAGACTCTCAGGCACTTTTAATTAATGCATACAAACGTTTAAAAATAATGCCAGAGGGGCCTTTTTTGTGTGCACATATTGGCGCAGGTAAGCTTGCTCTTATTATTGGTACTCAATCACATGAAGAGTTAAAAGCTAAAATTTTACCAAGTATTAAGCATACGCTCGACGAAACATACAAAATTAACAATGAGCGCTGCCAACAAAATTTTATGTTTGGTTATGCATGTTACCCGCAGCATGGGCAAAACAGTGCTGAGGTACTTACTAATGCAAGTAGTGCACTTAAACACGCTAATAAAAGCGAGCCTTTAAGTGGCTATGATGAAAAGCTTTCACAGGCTTTTTTAGAAAAATATGAAATATCAATGCTCCTCGACGAAGCACTTTTACAAGGCGACTTGAATGTACATTATCAGCCTAAAGTAACTGCAAGTGGCGAGTGTATCGGCTTAGAGGCACTTGCTCGTTGGGATAGCCCTATACTTGGTGTTGTATCGCCAAGTGTGTTTATTCCTATCGCTGAAGAGTACGCAATGGTTAGCCGATTAACTGATCTAATTATTCAAAAAGTATGTTCGCAAATAGCCGATTGGAGTCAAAAAGGGTTACCCACTGTACCAGTGGCAATTAATATTTCACTGCTTGATTTTAGCCAAGCCGACTTCATGTCGAAGCTAGTGAAATACTTAGCTGATTTTAATATAAAGCCCCACCAAATAGAGTTAGAGCTGACCGAAACATCATTAGAGGCAAATCAGGCGCACTCATTAGAGCTAATGAATACACTGCAGTCGTGGGGTTTTATTATTTCGGTGGATGATTTTGGTGTTGGTTATTCTAATATAGCGCGTCTTGCGGAGTACCCAATAAATAAGTTAAAACTAGACCGTTCTTTAATTAGCCAAGTAACTACCTCTTCAAGGCAAAAGAGCTTAGTAAAAGCGGTGCACGTTATGTGTGAAGAGCTAGATATTAAATGTGTCGCTGAGGGCATAGAAACATCAGAGCAAGTCGCCATAATGGCACAAATGGGATGTAAAGAATTTCAGGGTTTTTACTTTGCCAAACCAATGCCGGCTAAAAAATTAGAGACGCATATTAATCGCGAAGGGTTAATGTTCAGCCATGCTAGGCCTAAAGAGTCAAACACCATTTAATATAAATTTTATTAAATGGTGTTTAGTATTTAACCTGAGCTCTGGATAATAAATCTATCTCTCGCAGCTATTTTAAGCGCTAACTGTGTTGAATTTACTGAAAATAAATAGACTAGCTATTGACCTGTAAATTCGCCTTGTTTTCACTGAAACTCTCTGCCTAGAGAAAATAAACTCAAATATCATCATGATAAAATACGTTAGTAAATCTCTTAACCAGAGTTCAGGTTATTTAAATGCTCAGTTACAAAGCTTTTGAGCATTTGCAGTAACCTCGCATCTTTGTGCTTTTTTAGCCTGCCAATGCTGTATGTCTGATTGCGCTGTACAGCCTACATCTTCAATTAAGGCTGAGTTTTTATCACACAAAAGTAATACCGCATTATTTTTTTGAACGTCAACAATAAGTGTATATGTGTCAAAAGGTGCAAGCTTGCTTAAATCGTTATTTATAGCGGCCATTAACAGGGCATCGGTTGACTCAAATTTTGTATCACTAAATTTTAATGTGCCATCCACCGCAGTAGCTATATCTTTTAATTGTGAGGCGAGGTCGCTCATTAGCTCAGGGCTTTTGTTTTGCGATGAAGTCGTGCATCCCATTGCCAAAATTAATAATGTGGCTAAAAGTGAGTGTTTCATATTATTAATTCCATGCGGTTAAGTTATTTTGATCGTCGTAACCTGTGTCTAGATTCCAATTTTTAATAGCGTTTAGGTCGGTATCTAAAAATACAGCGTTAGTAATAATGCTTATGTAATGCTGAATATTTTTTACCGCAAAATCAAAAATAGCATCGTAATGCATAAGATTTCTAGGCGTATTTAATTGCTCAATATAAGTTGGGTCTATTTCATCAGGGCGGGGGTAAAATAAGCCCTTATCGGCAGCAACATGCTTTGCAAATGCAAACAAGCGGTAGCTTTCTTCTACATTATTCACCACAGTCTGAAAACCTGTATGCCATGTATTAAAGTTTGGTGCATGTTTGTTATTATAATTGGGGTGAATGCTTGTTAGCGCATGCTGCCATATATTTATTATGTCAGGATCAAAATTTCCCAAGGAGTCAGTACACGACCCCATGTTATGTTTTATTCGATCGGCGTAGCCAATTTCACCTAAATTTAAGCGTTGCCATATATAGGCATCTTGATTCATTTCGCAGGTTCTGTGCGCGGTTTTATTTTGCTCATACGGGCCTACCTTTAACTCAACAACGGGGTGAATTGTAATATCGGCTGCAACATGTGCCATATAACCACACAGCCATGCAAAACACTTTTCAAATGCCTCGCCGTTTAATGTTTTACAATACTCAACCATTACTTTTATCAAATCGCCTGTGCGCTCGTAATGCATTAAATCGGCCCATGCATTTTGCGAGGCTTGCGCTATTGCTAAGTAAGGGTAGTCGGGGGCTACACAGCCAAGCTCAACATAGGCTTGGCGCTGAGTCAAAATTAGCTTAGCTTTGTTAGGAATATCGATGTTTGTGAGAGAATTCGTTTCGGTTGCAATATTAGCCGCCGTTATATGGGCAAAAGCACCTGGCATTGTCATATCCTTATGGTTTTAAGAGTACTTACCTTAACATAAGTAATACATATACATCAGAGGCGTAGTTTTTCAATTGGTTTAAATACCCTAGATAGAAAATCTAGCTCCTCATTAGAAAAGTCCATATTTCACTTTCGTCATAATAAAAAATCCACGCTATTTTAAATATTGCATTTGGTCAATAAACTAATTGTTTTAACTTGCTTAGTTTTTTATTACCTAAATGAAAATCAAAAATACTAGAACTCTTCTTTTAAATAGGTATTTAGCCAACGTTAGCATACTGATAAACTAAATAAATATTACTAGTAACACTATAGAGAATTTTATGCGTACTTTGTTTTTATCAAATATGCGAACACGCCTTTTATTTACTTTACTCCCTGCTTTTTTATCATTAAATACAGTTGCGCAAGAGCAAAGCCAAACACTCATTTTAGTAGGCAGTACATTGGATGTGTGTAACAGCAGTAACGCTAAAAACTGCATAAATAGTCAGCAAATTAAAGGCAAACAACACAGTTGGTTTAAAGTAACGAAGGCTAAAATAAAACAAATAAATTTAAATTGGCCAACTAATAATACAAACAATAAAAGCGCTGCAGTACAGTCATTAACTAAAATGCTTAATAAAAGCACTAAGCCACTCTCAAAAAGTGATTTATTATGGCAATGGCGCGATATAAACAACGAAGGGCTAAATAGTTTATCAAAACAAGAGTATAACTTTGTGATTGATATGCTAGAGGAATTTAAAGCTGACAAAGTACAGGTTAACACCGCATTAAATGCTCAAAACAGTACTAACAATATTTTGCAGTTTATATCGGGCAGCTTAAAAGTAAATAACCCCAATCCAAGCATGCTTGTAGTTACAGCATCTAGCAAAGACCCATACAGTACAGCTAATCGTTCTACAGCTCTTTTTGATTCAACAAATATCAACACTCAGTGGTTAGCGCTTACCCCTGCGTTAGTCAAAGCAATTACAACAAATAGCTGTAATAGTCTACCTGCACTTAGGCAAAGCGAAATGGGCGTTTATAACCGAGACGTTGTTTACCCTGAGCAAACAAAAATTGAAATGGCACTGTGTAAAGGTGGCGTACACGCATTAACTAGCCTTATAAAAAATAGTACAGGCGTTATGTTTAACGATGGCGATGTAAGCCTTACTCGTAAAGTATTATTCGATCAAAACAATAACCCATACCCTTGGACACAAGCACTGCAATCTCGCCCTGTAATTGTAGGTGAAGGGGCTGGCAGCTTAGTACAAAGTGCAGCCGCTAAAAGTAATTTAAATACTGCAATTGTTACAGGCGGCTCAAGCCTTGGGGCGCTGCGAGGTGACAAAGCCACTAAGCAGCAACAGCTTACTTATACCACAGCTGGTGGCTTAGGTAGTTTTAATTATGGCCTGCTCGATAGCCAATTTAGTGAGCAAAACAGAACGCTTAGGCTTGCAACACTGCTAAGTAAAACAAGCACAAAAGCCAAAAGTGATGAGCAATTACAGCAAGGCTTTGGTATTGATGAAAATACCGCTTTGGTGGCTATTAAATCACCTGGGAGTAATTTAATAACCGTATTAGGCAGTGGTGGAGTGGTGCACTTAACAACAAACACTCAAGGTAAAACGCAAGGTACTAAAACGATTTACAACTATTCTTACTGGCCAGCTGGTAGCGTAATAGATATTAAAAATAATAAATTTAGCTTAAGTGAGCGCACTGTGAATCAATCACTGCCAAGTATAAAAATTCCTCCGCTGCCAGTGCAACGTTTTGGCGGTATTTTGTATGACTCAAAATTACGCTCACTCACACAAGCAATGTGCTTAAGCCAAGAGCAAAGCACGGTAGCCCAACAAGATGAGTTTTTAATTGGCTTTAGTAGTACTGAAAATACAACCTATTATCGCGTAAATGCAAAAGAATTTGGCTGTGCAATAAGTAACTTAAATTTAGCACTTAGTATGTTTTAAAATATATAGGCGCTGCATTCAAAGCAAAGGGTTTAAGTTTGTTTAAGTGCCCTATAAAATATGACTATATTAAATTATATGCTTATCCCTTTAATAAGCACGACTAACAAAGAGCTTTTATGAATAACGAACACGACATGATAGATAACTTAGCAGACCTTGAAGTTTTTTTACTCGCTGTAGAAAACGGCGGCTTGGGTTTAACAGGTGTTGCAGGCGTAGGAATGGCTACAAACAATAAAGATGGTAGCCACTTTGTCGCTGTATTTGACGACCGTCAGCAACTTTTATTAGCTCGCAGTGTTACTAAAGATGTTTTTGATAATGGCAAAGACATGGTGCGTAACGGCGTAGGGCGAAAGCACTAAATTTATTAATCTGAATTCAGATAAGTTATAAATTTTTAAAGCGCTAAAGGCGCTTTTTCGTATTTAAATGCAAACTAAGGGAGATTTCAGTTTAAAATATCATTTTATTGGAGAGAAAATTAGTTATTACGGCATTAAATATGAGAAATTTGGAATAGTTACCCTAAGGATTTAATTGGTCGGTATGGAGAGATTCGAACTCTCGACCCCTGCCACCCCATGACAGTGCGCTACCAAGCTGCGCCACATACCGACGTTGTATGCAATAGTACGTGTATTTTTTTAAAAATCAATAAGCGATTGTTTGTTTGGATGTTTATTACACAAGAGGCCTAAAAAGGCGCTCTTGCAATGTAATAATTGGCTAGTCTTTATTTAACCACTTTTTGATCGAGCCATACATCTCATCTCGTATTAATGGCTGAGCTTTTTTGTTAGGGTGTAAACTATCGCTTTGCATTAGTTCAGGTTTACCTGCAACATTAAGCATGAAGAAGTTCATTAAATGCGCATCTGTCTTCTCACTTATTTGTGTAAAACTGTCGGTGAACATTTTACTGTAGCGTGGGCCGTAATTTGGGGGAATGTAAATTTCCATTAGGGCGGTCATTGCATTAGCAGCTTGGCTTTTTTCGATAAGCGAAGTTAAGTTAGCTTGCATTTTATTAACTGGAAAACCACGTAAGCCATCGTTAGCGCCAAGCTCTATAAGCACATGAGTAGGCTCGTATTGCTCAAGCAGTGCATCTAGGCGGCGCAGGGCACCACCGGAAGTTTCGCCACTAATACTGGCATTTATTAATTCGATATTACTTTGCTCTGCATCGTATTTATCTTGTAACAATTTGACCCAGCCTTGTTCTTGTTTGAGTCCGTAGGCTGCACTTAAACTGTCACCGAGTATTAAAATCGTGTTGTCGGCTGCTGCGCTCAGTGGCTTGATAACTAAAAATAAAATGAATACAAAACGAAGGATTGAATAAGTCATATGTCAGCGCTTTCTCAATTAAATATAATTCAGGTAAATGGTTTGTCTAAAGTGGTCTCTACCTTTGAAGGTGAGTTGCCCATCCTCAGCGACATCAGCTTTAATGTCAAGCATGGCGAGTCAGTTGCAGTAGTTGGTACGTCGGGTTCTGGTAAATCTACGTTGCTTAGTTTATTGGCAGGGCTTGATACAGCAAGCAATGGTGAAATATTTTTAGACGGTGCACCGCTTCATAATTTAGACGAAGAGCAGCGCGCAGCACTTAGAGCGGAAAAAGTGGGCTTTGTTTTTCAATCTTTTATGTTGGTACAGAGTTTAACCGCGCTTGAAAACGTTATGTTGCCGGCAGAGCTTGCAGCCGAAAGCGATGCAAAAGAGCAAGCGCTTGTGTTACTTGAAAAAGTAGGGCTTAGCCATCGGGTTGATCATTATCCGTCGCAGCTATCTGGTGGTGAGCAGCAACGTGTAGCAATTGCGCGAGCATTTATTGGCACACCAAAAATTCTTTTTGCTGATGAGCCTTCGGCTAACTTAGACAGTAAAAACGGCAAAATGATTGAATCACTTTTATTTGATTTAAACACTCTGCACGGCACTACGCTTATTTTAGTAACGCACGATGAAGCACTTGCGAAAAAGTGTGAACATATTATTCAAATAGAAGCCGGATTACTTGTTAAAAGTGAAGCTGAGGATACTGCAAATGTGGGCTAAGTTAGCGCTTAAATTATTTGCGCGAGAGCTTAGACGTGGCGAGCTTACTGTTATAAGCGCAGCAATTGCGCTTGCTGTATTAACGGTGCTTACTCTTTCTATGGTTACTGAGCGCATCGCACAAAGTATTGCACAAAAAAGTAGTGCGTTTATAGCCGCCGACCGTGTACTTGCAAGTGCTCATACACTCGATACTGCTTTTATTACCAAAGCAAAAGAGCAAAACCTGCAAACAGCACAAATGGTATATTTTGATACCATGCTTTTTGCAAACGACGAAATGCAGTTTAGCTCAGTAAAAGCAGCTTCAAACGAATACCCGTTAAAAGGGCAGTTAAAAATTAAAAACAGCTTGATGGGTGAAACCGTTATTGCCCAGGGCGGGCCTGCACCTGGCAATGTATGGTTAAGCGAGTCAGTTTTTTATAGCTTAAATATTGATATAGGCGCACAAGTAGAGCTAGGGGCAGCCCTTTTTAATGTTGAAAAAGTAATTGTAGAAGAGCCAGATGCACCATTTAATGTGTTTTCGAGTAGTCGTCGTGTACTAATAAATATTGCTGACGTGTCAAAAACAGAGGTTATTCAGCCTGGTAGTCGTGTTTATTATCGCCAGCTTTATGCAGGTGATGAGGCTGACATAAATAGCTTTTACGAATGGTTAAAGCCACAAATGGCTGAAAACCAGCAGTGGTACGGTGTTAAAGACCGCCAATCGCCAATCTCTAAGAGCTTAAACCGTGCAGAGAGTTTTTTACTACTAGCCGGTTTGTTGGGTATTATTTTAGCTGCAGTGGCGATTGCTGTATCGGCAAAACGGTATTGTGAGCGCCAGTACGACCCCGTAGCGATGATGAAAACGCTAGGAGGAAGCCGTTCAACTATACGTAAAATATACATGCTGCATTTGCTTTTAGTGTGTGTAATGGCGGTGTCTATTGGTTTATTAATTGGTTATGGCTTGCAAGAAATCGCAACGAGCTATTTATCAAAAAGTATGGGAATGGAGCTGCCTTTAGGTGGCTTTAAACCCTGGTTAATCGCTATAAGTACAGGCGTAATATGTGCGGTTATGTTTTCTATTAAGCCGTTATTTGATTTATTTGATATCCCGCCGCTTAGAGTACTGCGCCGTAATTTAGGTGATCAGTTAGCAGTAAGCCGAATGCATTTAGGTATGAGTGCGCTAACGGTGTTTTTATTAATGTGGCTTTTTAGTAACAATATAAAAATTACCCTTATTTTGTTTGTGTCTACTTTAGCGCTTATTGGAGTGTTGTTTTTACTCTCTAAACTTATATTTGGTGGTGGGCGTAAACTGGGATTAAAACCAGGTAACAGCTGGTCTTTGGCTATTGCGTCTATTCAAAAGCGTGCAAACGTAAATGCTGTGCAGCTTATTAGCTTTTCGTTAGCGATTAAATTGTTGTTGTTCTTAATTGTACTTAAAAATGACATGATTTCTGATTGGCAATCGCAGCTTCCAGCTGATGCGCCTAATGCCTTTTTAGTGAATATTACGCAAAATGAGCTTGAGCCAGTAAATGAATATTTAGCGCAAAATGATATTCAGGTATCAGACTTTTATCCAACCATTCGTGGGCGTGTAAATGCAGTAAATGGCGAGTTGGTTGCACGTAAAGTATCGCTGCAAGACAACGAGAAAAAAGACGAAGAAGCTCGCTCGGGCATTGGCCGTGAGCTAAACCTAACGTGGCTTAAAGATGTCCCAGCTCAAAACGAAATTATAAAAGGGCAGTGGTTTGGTGAAGGTGTAGTAGGTGAAGCATCGGTTGAGGAGTCAATGTTAGAACGTTTAGACGTTGAAATAGGCGACACTTTAACATTTTTAATTGGTGCACAGTCGTTTGACGCTAAAATTACTAGCGTTCGTAAAGTAAATTGGGCGACCCTGAAACCTAACTTTTTTATAATCTTAAGCCCCGACGTACTTAAAGATTTTCCGGCGACTTATATTTCATCGGTGCGTATAGAGCCAGAGCAAAAACGAGACTTTAGCCAGTTATTACGTACTTACCCAACAATAACCGCAATTGATGTTGATAATTTTGTTAAACAAATTCAAACAACTATTCAGCAAGTGTCGTTAGCTATTGGGTTTGTACTTGCCATAGTTGTATTGTGCGGTGCGCTGGTGCTTATATCGCAAGTACAGGCAAGTTTAGGCGAGCGTATGCAAGAAATTGTAATTTTGCGAACGCTGGGAGCTAAAGGGCGCTTAATTAAAAATGCGACGTTATATGAGTTTTTAATATTGGGTGCTTTAGCGGGTTTTGTTGCGGCACTATTTAGTGATGTCGCGCTTTTAATTGTGCAACAGCAGATGTTTGACCTAGCAGGCAAATTACACCCCGCTATTTGGCTTATAGGGCCTGTATCGGGTGGTGTATTTGTGGCCGCGCTTGGCTACTTTATGATTGCCAGTAAACTTAAACAAAATACTCAAGGGTTAGTTCGCGCATTGGCGTAAGCTATACTTTGAATCATTAAACGCCCACTTAATTTGTGGGCGTTTTTGTTTTTACTTGTTACTGGTAATTTATACAGTGCTCTGGCATTATTAGCATAATTAAAAAATAACAATAATGGAGCCCTGTTTGGCTATTATTTTAGGGATAGATCCTGGCTCACGATTAACCGGTTATGGTGTTGTGGCGCATCAGGGCGCTAAGTTCACATACTTAGGCAGTGGCTGCATAAAATTGGCCGATCATCCATTTCCTATCAGGCTTAAAATGATTTACCAAGGGATCACGCAATTAATCGAACAATTTTCGCCAGAAACTTTCGCCATCGAAAAAGTATTTATGGCGCACAATCCCGATTCGGCTTTAAAACTAGGCCAAGCGCGAGGAGCCGCTATTGTAGGCGCTTCTATGGCTGATTTACCGGTATTTGAATATTCAGCAAGGCAAATTAAACAAGCCGTGGTGGGTAACGGCGGCGCCGATAAATCGCAAGTACAACATATGGTAAAAAATATTTTAAAATTACCAGGTACGCCTCAGGCTGATGCAGCCGATGCACTTGCTATTGCTATTTGCCATGCACACTCAGAACAAAATTTAATTAAACTAGCGGGTAGCGCAAGCAAAACCGTTAGAGGACGTTTAAGGAAATAATTATGATTGGCCGCTTAAATGGCATTTTAGTCGAAAAACAACCACCCGAAATTTTATTAGAAGTAAGCGGTGTAGGTTACGAAGTTCAAATGCCAATGACCTGCTTTTATGACTTACCAAATATTGGCGAAAACGCCATAGTTTATACTCATTTTGTAGTACGCGAAGATGCACAGTTATTATTTGGATTTAATAATAAAACTGAACGCGCACTATTCAGAGAGCTATTAAAAGCTAACGGAGTTGGGCCTAAACTTGGGTTAGCTATATTATCGGGCATGTCGGCTAAGCAATTTGTGAGCTGTGTAAATAACGAAGACGCTACGTCTTTAGTTAAGCTACCTGGTGTAGGTAAAAAAACCGCTGAACGCCTAGTACTTGAAATGAAAGACCGATTAAAAGATTGGGGCAATGACTTATTTACACCGTTTAGCGACAATGCTGTTATTGAGCCTATGAGCGATGCCACAATTGCTAATAATGCCGCCGATGATGCGGTATCAGCATTGGTTGCACTTGGTTATAAATTGCCACAAGCGCAAAAAGCAGTAAAATCGGTTAGTAAACCAGATATGTCCACTGAGGTTCTTATTAAAGAATCTTTAAAATCAATGTTGTGAGTAACCCATGATTGAAGCGGATCGCTTAATTGACGCGACTGAAAAAACCAACGAAGACACCATCGATCGTGCAATAAGGCCAAAACTGTTAGCCGACTACCGAGGTCAGCCACATGTTAAGCAGCAAATGGAAATTTTTATAGAAGCTGCTCGTAGCCGAGGCGAGGCGCTCGATCATTTATTAATATTTGGCCCGCCAGGCTTAGGTAAAACAACGCTTGCGAACATTGTTGCTAATGAACTTAACGTAAGCATTAAAACAACCTCAGGCCCTGTACTTGAAAAAGCCGGCGACTTAGCTGCGCTACTTACCAACCTTGAAGAGGGCGATGTACTGTTTATTGATGAAATACACAGGCTAAGCCCACAAGTTGAAGAAATACTCTACCCAGCAATGGAAGATTACCAACTTGATATTATGATAGGCGAAGGCCCAGCTGCGCGTTCTATTAAATTAGATTTACCTGCATTTACGCTTATTGGTGCGACTACGCGAGCAGGATCGCTAACGTCACCGCTTAGAGACCGCTTTGGCATTGTGCAGCGCTTAGAGTTTTACTCTGTAGCCGACCTATCACATATTGTAGGGCGTTCAGCACATTACCTCGATTTAGAAATGTGCGACGATGGCGCAACTGAAATTGCAAAGCGTTCTCGTGGTACGCCACGTATTGCTAACCGTTTACTTCGCCGCGTACGCGACTACACACAAGTAAAGTCAGACGGAACAGTAAATGCAAATGTTGCTGAGCAAGCGCTTGATATGATTGATGTTGATAAAAGCGGCTTTGATTACATGGACCGTAAATACTTACTCGCCATTATAGAAAAGTTTATGGGCGGGCCCGTTGGGCTTGATAACTTAGCAGCTGCCATCGGTGAAGAAAAAGAAACCATTGAAGATGTAATAGAGCCTTTTTTAATTCAACAAGGCTTTATTCAGCGTACTCCGCGCGGGCGAATCGTGTCTGACAATGCTTATCATCATTTTGGTTTACTCCCAAAACAAGACTAAATTAGTGCAGCCTGCAGCAGTAAATGTAGTGGGCTGACTCCTGCCTAGTTGTAAATTTTTTATAAAATATAATCAACTGTCACCCGCTTTGTTGCAAATGTAATCAAAAAATTAAAATCAGTTTGTAATTCACTTAACGTTAAGACTGGCGTGGCTATGCTGCGTATCAATCAATTTGAGCTAATGATATTCATTTGTTCTTAGCTAGAGAAAAATTGCGTTCATTACAATTAACCCTTCTTGGGCTAGTAGTTAAAATTTAGGCAAAAAAAAGCCCGCATATAATGCGGGCAAACAACAAGTTGAAGGAAGTAATCCAGGGGAACTACGTTTTACTTAATGTTGGTTTTATCCAAAAAGAGTAAAACAATGTAATACGACAAAATATCCTATTACTAAGAACTCGACTTAACGAAAAATCTTTCATTTAGTGCGTCAGCTCGGTATAGGAGAATAATACGTAAGATTGCTTTTTTATTCAAACTAGAAAATTTGCATTTTCAGATTAAAAAAACTAATGCTATGAGTTTTATCGTTGTTTTAAATTTGTGCGTTAATTAATCGTTAATTTTATAAGTGGATGAAAATTATAACTTAAGTAATATTTTTCATTCTAGCTCAGTATTAGTTTTACTATTACGATTAGGTCGCTTGAAAGTAGTTTTGAGTGTTTATGCGCTAAAATTGAATAAACGGTGCATTTTATGACGTTTAAGGCATATATTTAAGCATTTTACCCGCATTAAAATAATAGACTGGGTTTTATAAAAACCTAATAAAGATACAAAAGCATAATAAAGATGATTTTTAACGTTTTTTGTTGCTTATTCATAGCAATATCGTTGTCAGCTTGAAATGGACTAGATACACTAGATGCAACTTTTGACCGCGTAGACGGTCGTATTTACACAAATGAACCAATTTGCCGTATTTTGAAATTATTTAGGAGTTTAACGTGGGATCAGGGCTTAATTTTTTAGATCTAATTCTAGAAGCCAGTTTGCTTGTTCAGTTAGTGATGTTAGGGCTAGTTGCCATGTCGGTTATGTCGTGGGCGATTATTTTTCAGCGCAAAAAAGCGATATCAGATGCGTTGGCTAATGCTAAAAAGTTTGAACAAAAATTTTGGTCAGGTATTGACCTAAGCAAACTGTACAACGAAATTTCGTCGCGTAGTGGTCAATCTCATGGTATTGAAGCGCTATTTACAGCAGGCTTTAAAGAGTTTGCACGCCATAAAAAGAATACATTTCAAAGCGCAGGCATTGTTATGGAAGGCACGCACCGCTCAATGCGCGTTGCACTTTCTCGCGAGATTGAAAAAATAGAATCAAGTTTATCGTTTTTAGCAACGGTTGGTTCTATTAGTCCATACATCGGCTTGTTTGGTACGGTGTGGGGTATTATGAATGCCTTTATTGCACTAGGCGAAGTTAAACAAGCAACATTACAAATGGTAGCCCCAGGTATTGCTGAAGCATTGATTGCAACTGCAATGGGCTTATTTGCGGCTATTCCAGCTGTTATTGCTTATAACCGCTTTTCTAATAAAGTTGAAAAACTAGAATCTCATTACATTAACTTTATGGAAGAGTTTGCAAATATTTTACACCGTCAAGCAGCTACCCAAATAGAGGCTCAAGCGAATGTATCAGCGTAAAAAGCGTCGTCCGGTCGCAGAAATTAATGTAGTACCTTACATTGATGTAATGTTGGTATTGCTAATAATATTTATGGCTACAGCACCGCTTATCACGCATGGTGTGAAAGTAGATTTACCAAAAATGGAAGAGTCGGATTTAGTCGATACTAAAGACACGCCACCAATTATTGCGTCAATTGATTCTGCGGGTAAGTACTATGTGAGTATAGGCACTGATCCTGAAGAGCCAATGGAAGCGTTAGATGTAGCTGCCGTTATTAAGTTACAACTAATGAAAAATCCTGATGTGCCGGTAATGATTAAAGGCTCAGGTAAGGTATCGTACCAAGAAGTATTGTTATTAATGGACTTTTTAAAGAATGCTGGCGTACCATCTGTGGGTTTAATGACGGAATCCTTTGAGGGGACACAGTAGTAACATGAATAGTTCTATAATCAAGTCAGTACTTTTACATTTGGGGTTAGGTGGTTTTTTGTGGGCAACTGCAAACATTCATCCACCTGCGCCAAAAGTAATGGAGGTTACACTTAATTCGGCTATTCCAACGCCTGAAAAAGCAGTATCGGCAGTAACGGTTGATCAAAAGCAAGTTGAGCAAAAAATTGCTGAACTACAAAAGAAAGAAGATGCTAAAAAACGTGCAGAAGATAAACGTATTCGCGATTTAGAACGTCGAGCGGCTAATGCACGAAAGCAACGTGAAACCGAAGCGCGTAATATTAAAAAGTTAGAGCAACAGCGTAAGGCGAAAGAGAAAGAAAAAGCCCAAGCTGAGGCTGAAGCTAAAAAAGCTCGTGCAATTGAGCAAAAAGAGCGTGCTAAAGCTAAACAAGCTGAAAAGCAAAAGCAAGAGGCTGAAACTGCCGCTAAAGCTGCAGCCGATAAACGCAAAGCTGAAGAAGAAGCACTAAAAAAAGCAGAAGCAGAGCGTAAAAAACGTGAAGCCGAAGCAAAAGAACGTGCTAAAGAAGCAGAGCGCAAGCGTCAGCAAGCATTGCAAGAGCAAATGTTACAAGAGCAACTTGCCAAAGAGCAGGCGGCCCGTAGTAAAATACGTCAGCAGCAAGTAGTGAGTGAAGTTGATAAATATCGTGCTTTAATCATGGCGCGTATACAGCAAAACTTACTTATTGATGAAAAAATGAAAAACCAACAGTGCCGAGTAAATATTCGTTTAGGCTTTAATGGTTTAGTAACGCAAGTTAAATCGTTAGGTGGTGATAAGTTAGTATGTGAAGCTGCGTTAAGAGCTGTGCGCATGGCCGACACGTTACCGGTATCTAAAGATAAAGACGTATTCGAACAACTTAAGAATATTAATTTAACAATCAAGCCAGAATTTTAAAGGAATGATATGTTCAACAAAATAAAAATAGCCTGCTTAGTTTTACTGTTTGGGTTTGTAGGTGTTGCTAATGCCGCGCTTGAAATTGTAATAACAGAAGGTGTGGATGGCGCAAGACCCATTGCGATTGTGCCTTTTAAATACCAAGGCATTGGCCAAATCCCTGAAAAATTAAGCAATGTTATTGCTGCCGATTTAATGCGCAGTGGTAAATTTAAGCCAATAGATGTAGCGCAAATGCCTCAACAACCTAATAAAGATGGCGAGATTGATTACGCTTCGTGGGTTAATAAAGGTGTAGAGGCTATATTAGTCGGTGAAGTAGAGCAGCAAACTGATGGGCGTTACTTAGTACGTTATGAATTAGTAGATGTAATACGCGGCCAAATTACTGGCGGTAATACACAAATGATGAGTAACGGTAAATTAATTAAAAGCCAAGATCACGTATTAGAAGCGCGTGAGAGTGTGATTGGTGAAAACGGTTTTCGTCGATATTCGCACCGTATAAGTGACGTGATTTACGAAAAGCTAACTGGCGAGAAAGGTGCGTTTTTAACTAAAATTGCTTATGTAATAGTACGTGATGAAGACCCTAAGCCTTATCAGCTAGTGGTTGCTGATTACGACGGATTTAACGAGCAAGTATTACTGCGTTCAAAAGAGCCATTGATGTCGCCAGCTTGGTCACCAGATGGTACTAAGTTAGCGTATGTAACGTTTGAAAACCGCCAGAGCCAAATTTATATTCAAGATATATACACAGGTAAGCGCGAAATTATTGCAAGTTACCGTGGTATTAATGGTGCGCCGCAGTTTTCGCCAGATGGTAAAAAATTATTATTAGTACTTTCTAAAGATAAAACAGGTGCAACCGAAGTTTATTTGCTTGACTTGGCTACGCGTAAAGAAACACGCCTTACACGTCATCGTAGTATAGATACTGAACCATCTTGGTACCCAAATGGCCAAGATATTGTGTTTACATCTGAAAGGGGTGGTAATGCCCAGATTTATAAGTTAAATTTAAAAACTGGTAGGTCAAATAGATTGACCTTTGACGGTGACATGAACCTTGCGGGTTCTATAACACCGGACGGTAAAGAATTAGTGATGGTTAACCGTACCAACGGGCAGTATCATCTTGCTAAGAAAGAGCTGGCTACAGGCGCGTTTCAAGTATTAACGCGAACTCGCCTAGATGAATCACCGAGCATAGCGCCAAACGGTTCGATGATTATTTACAGCACGCTTCATAATAATAAACAGGTACTTGCGCTGGTATCGATGGACGGTCGCTTTAAAGCACGTTTACCTGTGCTAGACGGACAAGTAAAGGCGCCAGCTTGGTCGCCATATTTACAGTAATATTACTGGTTTACTCAAAATAGGAATCTACTCAATGCAACTTAACAAAATACTTAAAGGCCTGCTAATTGCTGTGCCAGTAATGACACTAGCAGCTTGTAGCTCATCGTCAGATATTGACGAAGGCGCTGCAAATCAATCAAATCAAGGTGTTGTTGAGCAATCAACAAACAATGATACTGTTGAAGTAGCTACAATCTCTCCTGAGCAACAAGCAGAAGAGCAACTTCGTCAAAAATACGAAGCACTACGTCAAGAGCAAGTAATCTACTTCGATTTTGATAAAGCCACTGTTGAGAGCAAGTACGCAGAGTTACTTCGCGCACACGCTGAGTTTTTAGTTCAAAACCCTTCAGTTAAAGTATTAATCGAAGGTCACGCTGATGAGCGCGGTACACCTGAGTACAACATTGCACTAGGTGAGCACCGTGGCCAAGCAGTTGAAAAGTACCTACAAAGCTTAGGTGTTTCAGCTAGCCAAATGTCAGTAGTAAGCTACGGTGAAGAGAAGCCAATGGTTAAGTCTCGCACTGAATCAGCTTTCGCTAAAAACCGCCGTGCGGTACTAGTTTACTAAGATAAGAGATATTATGAAGCCGAAAATTATTTTGGCAGCCATGATATTGAGCGGGAGCACCCAGTTAATGGCTGCTCCCGCTCCTGTTTCAGAAGCTGCAAGTTCACAATCGAGTATTGAGAAACGCTTAGCGTCGCTTGAAAACATGATGCAGTCGCGCAACTTATTACAGTTAGAGTTACAACAACAGCTCAATTTATTACAAGACGAAGTAAGTCAAATTCGTGGTGTAACGGAAGAACAAAGCTATAAACTTGAAAAAGTACTGCAGCGTCAGCGTGAGTTGTATCAAGAAATTGAAAACCGTGTAAGCCAAGCTTATACACAGCCCACTGCGGCGCCTACAACCGACTACACGCAGCCAAGCGATGCACAGACCTACAGTAACGATTTATCTGAAAACGAAGCTTACGAGCGTGCTGTTGCGTTAATAATGAAAGATAAGCGCTATGATCAAGCGATCCCTGAATTTCAAACGTTTTTAACGACCTACCCAAATTCGGTTTATGCGTCTAACGCGCATTACTGGTTAGGCCAATTACTAACAATTAAAAATGAAGGTGTAAAAGCAAGCGAGCATTTTAAAGTGGTAGTAAATGAATTTCCAAATTCAAATAAACGCCCAGATGCAATGTTAAAATTAGGCTCACTTTTACAAGATCAAGGGTTAACGGCTGAGGCACAAAAAATACTGGGTGATCTTATCAATCAGTACCCAAGTACAACCGCTGCAAAGCTAGCAACTGACCGTTTAGGTAACTAAAGTTCACCAGCAATTAAATTGCTTATTTAGGCCAGCAAACTACATGGAAACTCTCGGTGAATCTTGTATTTGCATGTAGTTTGAGCACAAACGCTTTAATTTTGTGCATCTAGACATAAAAACTTAAAAAAAGAGACAATTTCGGTTGCACTCATTTTATAAATAAGTATTATAAGCGCCCGCAGCAAACGAATGGTTACCCCACTCGAAATGCGGCAAAAAGAGCGGGTTATTAGCTCAGTTGGTAGAGCAGTTGACTTTTAATCAATTGGTCGATGGTTCGAATCCATCATAACCCACCATTTTTAAAATGGTCTTTTATCGGCGGATTTACGTACAGTACCAAGTTGCTATAAATGCAGCGTCAGAGCGGGTCATTAGCTCAGTTGGTAGAGCAGTTGACTTTTAATCAATTGGTCGATGGTTCGAATCCATCATGACCCACCATTTTTTATTCTTTTTGAATAAAGCATGGTTTCAATCGGCGGATTTACGTAGCTTCATTCTTTATAGAATAAGTGCATAGAGCGGGTTATTAGCTCAGTTGGTAGAGCAGTTGACTTTTAATCAATTGGTCGATGGTTCGAATCCATCATAACCCACCATTCTTTATTCTGATGAATACAGTTTGGCTCAATCGGCGGATTTACGTAAGCTTCATTCTAAATTGAATAAGTGCATAGAGCGGGTTATTAGCTCAGTTGGTAGAGCAGTTGACTTTTAATCAATTGGTCGATGGTTCGAATCCATCATAACCCACCATTCCTTATTCTGATGGATACAGAGTGGCTCAATCGGCGGATTTACGCACGCTTTAACTTAGAAATAAGTAAGCAATTGGAGCGGGTTATTAGCTCAGTTGGTAGAGCAGTTGACTTTTAATCAATTGGTCGATGGTTCGAATCCATCATAACCCACCATCTTATTTCTTTAGAATTAAGTTGGTCCAATCGGTGGATTTACACAAAAAAGTAAGTTGCGGTTAACGCAGCAAAAGAGCGGGTTATTAGCTCAGTTGGTAGAGCAGTTGACTTTTAATCAATTGGTCGATGGTTCGAATCCATCATAACCCACCATTCTTTATTCTAATGAATACAGCGTGGCTCAATCGACGGATTTACGTAAGCTTCATTCTAAATTGAATAAGTGCATAGAGCGGGTTATTAGCTCAGTTGGTAGAGCAGTTGACTTTTAATCAATTGGTCGATGGTTCGAATCCATCATAACCCACCATTCTATGAGTAGTTTTCATCGACGGATTTACGTGGCTTTTTTCAAAGCAAATTTATATTAGAGCGGGTCATTAGCTCAGTTGGTAGAGCAGTTGACTTTTAATCAATTGGTCGATGGTTCGAATCCATCATGACCCACCACTCTCTAATACTTTTCTTTATATTCTTTTTTAAATTCCCATGTTATTTTTTATAAACAGCACCGCTAGTTTGCTGTTATTTATGTTTATATTCTCGTATAATTCGCCGTAATTAATGCACTGTAGATAAGTGGTCGAGAACATGAGTCTAGCTCAAACTATTATGCCTGAAGGTTATATTTTCCCTCCTAAGCCAGCACCGTTAACACAAGACGAACAAGGCGAATATAAAGCGCGTATTAAACAATTACTGAAAGATAAAAATGCAGTACTTGTAGCGCATTATTATACTGATCCAGAAATCCAAGCACTTGCTGAAGAGACCGGCGGTTGCGTTGCCGACTCGCTGGAAATGGCGCGTTTTGGTGCACGTCACGATGCCGATATGATCATCGTAGCGGGCGTAAAGTTTATGGGCGAAACAGCGAAGATTTTAACGCCAAATAAAACCGTTGTTATGCCAACGCTTGAAGCAACGTGTTCGTTAGATATTGGTTGCCCAATAGACGAGTTTTCAGCGTTTTGTGACGAGCACCCTGATCGTAAAGTCGTTGTGTATGCAAATACTTCAACGGCTGTTAAAGCGCGTGCAGATTGGATTGTAACCTCATCATGTGCACTTGAGATAGTAGAGCACCTTGACGAGCAAGGCGAAAAAATTATTTGGGGCCCAGATAAGCACCTTGGTAGCTATATTCAAAAAAATACCGGTGCCGATATGCTAATGTGGAACGGCGCATGTATCGTACATGACGAGTTTAAAACAAAAGCACTTAAAGACATGAAAGCACTACACCCAGACGCGGGTGTGTTGGTTCACCCAGAATCGCCGGCAGAAATTGTAGCGCTGGCTGATGCCGTAGGTTCTACAAGCCAATTAATTAAAGCTGCACAAACAATGGACAACAAAAAGTTTATTGTAGCCACTGATCGTGGCATATTTTATAAAATGCAGCAGTTATGCCCAGAGAAAGAGTTTTTTGCAGCTCCGACAGCCGGTGAGGGCGCTTCTTGTAAAAGTTGTGCTCATTGTCCTTGGATGGCAATGAATGGCTTAAAAGCGATTGAAGAAGCTTTAATCGACGCTAAAGGTAAGGAAATATTTGTAGATATGGACTTACGTGAAGGCGCGCTTAAGTCACTTAACCGCATGTTGGATTTTACAGCAAACATGGCTAAGTAATTAATCCAATTATAAAAACGGTTAAGCCGATTGGTTTAGCCGTTTTTTTATGTCTTTTATAGATTGCTGGTTGATAAATAGGCATTTAACGGTGCAAACTTAAAAATGCCTTGCACCTGTGTAACCTATTTCATACTATAACGCGCTGTTGCAGTGCAACACCGTGGAGGAATGGCTGAGTGGCTGAAGGCGCACGCCTGGAAAGTGTGTTTAGGTTAATCCCTAACGAGGGTTCGAATCCCTCTTCCTCCACCATCATTCTTAGAACCCGCATGCTTATATCGCTCGATATAAGCATGCGGGTTTTTTAATTCCTAATATTAAGATGTAAGGTTATACAGCATTTCAATAAGCTCATTTTTTTCTATTGGCTTAGATACATAGCCATCAAATAATTGTTTGTATATTTCTTTTTGCTCGGTAAATACATTCGCAGTTAATGCAATAACAACTTGCTCACTATCAAGTACTTTAATTTGTTTACACGCTTCAAGACCATCCATTTTTGGCATTTGAATATCCATAAATATAATATCGGGCTTATGCAGCTTGTAAAGGGCAATAGCTTCCAGGCCATTATTGGCTATTACAATTGTTGCTTTAGTAGGTTCAAGCATGGCTGAGGCTACTAATTGGTTTATTTTATTATCTTCGGCTAATAAAATAATTTTTTCTGATAAGTCAGGAAATTCTGCACTGCTTGTTTTTAATTCACTTTCTTCTACTTCAGCTTGCTCTAAAGGTAGGTAGACGTAAAACTGACTACCCGCACCTAATTGACTTAATACTTTTATTTCGCCATGCATTAAATTAATTAACGATTTTGTAATAGGTAAACCAAGGCCAGTACCACCAAATTCACGGGTGGTTGATGTTTCTGCCTGTTCAAAGCGCTTAAATAACCGCTCTATAGCTTGCTCTGATATACCAATGCCGGTATCTGACACTCTACAACAGATTTTTTTTTCATCTGTTAGGCTAAATCTTACCGTAACACCGCCGTCAGAAGTAAACTTAATAGCGTTAGATATTAAGTTTAAAAATATTTGCCTTAATCTAACAGGATCACCAATCCAGAACTTATGCTTAATATTAATTTCAAATTTAAGGTATATATTTTTATCATGGGTTTGCACTGCTAAATCAGACTCTAAATGATGAATAAGCTCAAATAAGTCAAAGGGTTTATGTTCAAGTGATAGTTTGCCGGCCTCAATTTTAGAAAAATCAAGAATATCGTTAATAATGGTTGTGAGCGCTCGGGTTGAATACAATGACTTTTTTAAATATTCTTTCGATTTTTCATTAAGTGGCTGTTCTTGTAATAACTGCAAAGTACCAAGTATGCCGTTCATTGGGGTACGTATTTCGTGGCTCATATTTGCTAAAAATTCAGATTTAGCTTGCGACGCTTGTTCAGCAAGTTCTTTAGCGTGACCAAGCGCTTGCTCGTGGTTTATTTGCTCAGTTAAATCATACGCAATGCCTAAGTAGCCAACCGTATCTCCTTCGTTATTTAATAAAGAGGTTACGCTTAAATTGACTTGAATATGTTGCCCATTTTGAGTGACGTAAGTCCATTGATTAATATCTGGTGTAGTGGCTGTTGCTTTAATGGTTAGTACGTCCATATCTGCAGTAACAGGCATATTTAATTCTTTAGTAAGTGATGAGGCTTTGTTAATTAACTCTTCTTTTAAATGAAAAGTAATTGGGCTTTGGTTTCCTATAATATCATCGGCTTTATAACCTAATAATTTCTCAGCAGCAGGGTTAAATAAAGTCACAACCCCTTGTAAGTCAGTTGCAATAATTGAGTAACTAGCACTGTTTACAATACTGCGCTGTAACATGCTCATATCGGCTATTTCTTGCGTGCGCTGTTTAACTTCGCTTTCTAGTTTTAGGTTTGCTTGTTGTAACGCTAGTTTATTTTGTTTGGCTTGAAGCGCTTTTCTTTTAATTCTTTGGCTTCTTCTAAAAACAAATAGTTGTACTAAAAAAGCTAAAAACATAAAAATGACTGTAGCAAAAATGCCATTCACAGCCGCTTGATACTGCCCCTGCAAATGCAGATTTTTAATAAAAGCATCAGAGGCATTTATGGTAATTTTCCACGTTCTTCCCATTAAATGTATTATTTTAGTTAATTGGTAATCGTTAGTGTTGCTCTTAACGCCATAGCTAAAAAAATCGGTGTCTGAATTTTTAGTTATATCACTTATTTTTAACTGGTTTTCATCAATATTAGAAAGTGAATTTAGGATCTTATCAATTAATAAAGGTGAATAGGCCCAGCCTAAAAGCTCATTAAAACGCTGGCTTTTATCATCAGCAATAATAAGGTTTTTGTATATGGGTACTAATATTAGAAAGCCCTGATGCGAGAGTTTATTTGCTTGCACCAAAGTAAGTGGGGCCGTTAATTGTGTTTTATTGTTAATGGCGGCATTGAGAGCCGCTTGCCTTCGCATAGTCTCTGAGCCGATATCTAACCCAATAGCTTTTAAGTTTTTTGGTTCAGGAAAAATATATTGAATTATAAAGTGTTCGTCTGTGGGGGCTGCGAGTGTATTTAAATTAAAAGTTTGATCGGGCCTATCGTTTTTTGCACTATTCAAAAATTTATCTAACTGCCCAGCGTTTACTTTTTTTATAAAGCCAATGCCATTAGCACCCGGAAATTCTTTAGCGTAATTTTGACTGGCAGAATAGTTATAAATGGCTTGATAGCTTAAGTTGTTAATGCCTATGCCGTGAACAAATCCTTTTAGTCCATATAGCCCATACTGATATAAATCGAGCCTGCCTACTATACCTTTAGAGAGCGAGGTAAGGCGGTTGTTGAGCGCATTATTAATTTTATTATCAATGAATTCTTGATGTTTAATATGAGCAAAATAAGTCAGTACACTTCCTGCAGCTAATATAATTATATGCGTAAGCAGTGAGATTAATAACCCCTTATTAACCAGGCGTGCTTGCGTCATTAATCAATCCTTTTGTATGGGTAGTAGTAGGCGTGTTTCTATTTTAATACTGTAATAAATATAGCACTTTATAGAGAGGATACAACTTTGTTCTTAATTAAAAATTTATATATTTAAGAGTAGCTTGGCGGCTTATTAGCTAAAAATTAATCTTTTTTCAATGTTAAGGGGTTTACCGAGACCTTTGCTATAAGTAGGCAGTTACAGCGACATACAGATTACCTAACAGGATCAGGCGCTAACAATTTAGGTTGAAGTTACGGTTATATGCGTAATTTATAAAAGTTTAGACTAACAGTCCCTAACTTCCTTAAAAAGTAAACTATAGTTTTAGCTTAATAGGTAAAGATTTACACGCCTAAGTGCACTAAAAAATCGTAGTTTAAATAAATAAGCGGGATAAGTTATGGCTAAACAGAACGTTAAATTATCAGCAGCAATGAGTGCATGGCTAACATGTATTGCTATTCCCGCGTATGCAGATATTGATGTTCTTACAAAGCAGGATGAACTTAATATCAAGCTTAGAGCAATTTATTTTGATCGTGATTACGAGAATAACACCAGTGACGATTCAACCTTTGCACAAGGAATAGAGATCAATTACAAATCAGGCTATGTTAAAGGTTTGATTAGTGTAGGCGCATCTACTTACACAGTACTAAATTATAACTCTACTGGCAGTGCACAAAATAATATTTTACCCGCAGGCAGCGAAAAAGTTGGCATTGACGATAGCTTTTCTAAATTTGGGCAATACTTTATTAACTTTAAATTAGGTAATGCAGGACATATAAAAGTAGGCGGACAAAAAACCAAAAGTATGCTGCTAAAAAGTTCTGGAAGCCGCGCTATTCCAAATTCGTTTAGAGGTGTATTTGGTGATTACAAAACAGGTAATACCAAAGTATTTGGTTATGCATACGATAAATGGAGCCGCCGCCATGATGATAAGTGGGAGGACTTTTCTACTGATCAATCAAATAAAGGTGCTATAAGCGTAATTTGGGGGCTAGGGGCAATTTATGAAAAAGATAGGTTAAAAATTAACGCTGAATATTTAAACTCTCACGACTATTTAAGTAAATTAGGCTTTAAAGTTAGTTACGAACTTGAGCTTGAACAAAGTAAACTAACATTTTCAAGTGGTGTGTTTACTTCAAAAGACAACGGTGAATTGTTTGTAACTGGTGCAGAGGGCGGGGATTTAGATGATGAAGACGCACCTGGCGCTATTACAGGGCTAACTAAAAGTGAAAATGATGGTTTAGCTTACTACCTTGATGCTAATTGGGAAAAAGATATTTGGGATGTTGGCGCAGCGTTTACTAAAGTGCGTGATGCATGGATAGAGGATAGCTTTAACGGTGATCACGGCACTAACCCATTTCCAACACGGTCATTAATTGGAGCGGATTTAACAAATCAAAATGAGGCAACTTGGCAAGCCCGCTTAGGTATTAACTTACAAGCTGTTGCGCCAGGTTTAACAACTAAACTTTACTATACAAGTGGTAGCAATGCTGAAAACTCGTCTTTAGGTAAAGTAGGCGGTACCGCTGATGAAAAATACTGGGCTATAGATACCCGTTACAAAGTGGCCACAGTAAAAGGTTTAAGTCTACGCTGGATGTTTGTTGATTATAGTACCGACGAAACCGGAAATGTTGATGGTGTTAAAGGAGATAGAGCTGATCATCGAGCTTACGTAGATTACACATTTAAATTTTAAAATAACCTTAAAAGTAAGACTACCCGCAAGTACAAAATGGCAAAGCTGTGACTATGGCTTATTTAAATTTTAAAAAGCAGATATAACAAACGCGGCTATTTTAAAGCCGCGTTTATAAACTAATTAAAGTTATGCTAAGGCGTGTTGATCTTTGATGGTTGAATTTGCAGCAGTGTGTTTGGTTTTTAGGCAAGGCAGAGCCTATGAAGTGTGGTTATTCCACACTAATAGGCGATAACGCAGCATAAATACCAAACATGCGCTGCCCAAAGGGTTCTTTCTAGGGACGATTAACTCTTTGTTGCCTACATGGATGTAGGTAAGGGGCGTGAGCAGGATGCGGAAGCTTTGCTCGGTTTTTACTTATTCTTACATGGATGTAAGCCAGTAGGGTAACGCAGGAGCAGTTACCGAGCCCACTAGGTTACAAACCTAGCGCCGCGATTTAATCGCCCCTAGATTGAACAAATTTCAATCCGCAAACATCAACACGCCCTAGTTACTTAGTACTTTTTCTTTGGTGCTTTTAGCTGTTTTTCAAATTCGTCAGGAAATAAAATAGTGCCATCGTCTTCCTCGGTTGGGAATACAGCGATAAGTAAGTCGTCTTCTTCAAGGCCTGGTGTCCAGCGGCTAAACCAATCTACGGTTGGTATTGCTTTTGGCGTACAGCCTTCCCATTCACCCGTGGCCCATGCCTGGGCAAATTCGCGCGTTGGCCACACAGGTACGCAATCGTCGTCTTCGTTGGTAAGCATAACGCAGCCATCGTCATCATTTAAAATCCATACTTGCTTGTATTGCTGCACGGTTTCGAACATAAACGCGAGTCGTTTTTTTGCCCCAAGGCCTAAAATTACTGCTTGTTGTTCGGTTGCATTTTCGCTCGTCATGATTGGCTCACTCTAGTTGCTATCGATTATTAATGTATAGCGTACAAGTATATCGAGTTATATGACAGAGTGTTGAAAAGTTACTATTTAATTTCATCCTCGCAGATCTAATTTTAGTATTGAGCAGTATAAGTTCTCATAAATTTGAGCGATCATTCAAAATTATCCTTGAATGTATTTTAAAAGACCTCATCTCATACACATACTTTAAATAAGGATTGAAAAGAATGACCACAGATTTACTTTCACCGTTTAAACTAAACGACACACTTGAGCTTCAAAACCGTGTGCTTATGGCGCCTTTAACACGTTGTATGGCCGATGATAATTTAGTGCCTACTCAAGATATGGTTGAATATTATGCTCGCCGCGCACAAACAGGTTTAATTATTAGCGAAGCCACTATTATTCGCCCAGATGCGCAAGGTTACCCAAACACACCGGGGTTATTTACTAGTGAGCAAATTCAAGGTTGGAAGAAAGTAACTGACGCTGTGCACGCCAATGGCGGAAAAATGTTTGCACAGCTTTGGCATGTTGGCCGTGTTGCGCATCCTCACTTTTTTGATGGAGATGTATTGGCACCATCGGCAATTGGCGTGGAAGGCTCAGTACCACGTATGCGTGAGCTTACTTACATTACACCAAAAGCTGCAACAACTGACGATATTAAATCGCTGGTTGCAGATTTTGCCAAAGCGGCCGAAAACGCAATGGAAGCAGGTTTTGATGGCGTAGAAATTCACGGCGCAAATGGTTACTTAATTGACCAATTTTTACATTATGCAGCCAATGTACGTGAAGATGAATATGGGAAAACACCTGAGAATATGTCGCGTTTTGCACTAGAAGTAACGGATGCTGTTATAGCGGCGGTGGGTAATGAGCGCACTGCATTAAGACTCACTCCAGGCGCTTATTTTAATATGAGCGAAGATAGCCGCGATAAAGCCGTATTTGATTACCTATTACCAGAGCTTGAAAAAAGAGACCTAGCGTATTTACACGGCGGTATATTTGACGACAGCACGCGTTTTGATTCTTTAGAGGGCAAAACAACGTCTGAATTTTTAAGAGCAGGGTACCAAGGTACATTAGTTGGCGTAGGTAGTTATAGCTTTGAAACTGCAAAAGAGGCAATTAACAATGCTAAGTTTGATTTAATCGCCATTGGTCGCCCGCTTATTGCTAACCCAGATTACATTAGCAAAGTTGCAAACAACGAAGAGCTTGTTGCTTATAACGACGAAATGCTCGCTAAACTGATTTAAAATAGATTAGTTTTGAATAATACAGCCTAGGATTTAAGTCCTAGGCTGACATCTCCACGACATAATTAAGCCATAAAATTTCCACAATTTTTTAACATCTCTGTCAATAAACTTCATTTTTGTTGTCATATTTCAAAACCATACTGTGCCCGCTTTCATAATTACTTTTGATAATTAAAACCAAACGGGACAACAATGTACGCTTTAACAAATAAATCAGTTTTGAGTATGGCAATTGCTATGGCTGTATCATCAGCCGCTTATGCTAACGACAACGAAATAGAAGAAATAATCGTTACTGCCAAACCAACGAGTTACGCAAATAATGTGATTGAGCCTGCAATGCTTGAACAGCAAAGTACGGTGTCGAGTGTGTTATCAGTAATCGATAATTTACCAGGCATTAGCATAAATGAAGGTGATGCATTTGGTGGCGATGATTGGTCAACTACCATTACTATGCGCGGTTTTAGTATTGATTCAAACCAGCAGCAATTAGGGATGACCGTTGATGGTATTCCTAATGGTGGCTCAAACTACGGCGGGGGTGCTAAAGCTAACCGTTACCTTGAAACCGAAAACCTCGCTACCGTAGAAGTAGGTCAAGGTACATCTGATATTAAATCGGCCTCGCTTGAAGCGCTAGGCGGTACATTTAACTTTGTAAGTAAAGCGCCAAGCCTTGATAAAAGCACCACTTTTGCTTATACCTCAGGTAGCCACGATGCAACTCGTTACTATTTTAATCACGAAACCGGTACTATTTTTGACAATACTCAAGCGTATGTAAGTTACTCGCAAACTGATACCAGCCGCTGGATTGGCTCAGGTAGTAATGGGGGTAAAGACAACCAACATGCGGAGCTTAAATTTGTAACAACGCTTACAGATTTAACCATTACAGGGCGTTTATCTTACGATGATGTAAGCGAGACTAACTACAACAGTGTTAGCCTTGAGCAATTTGAACAAACACCTGAGTGGGATCAGCTAACATGGAACTGGACAGGCGTACCACATTACGACCAAATGTTTGCCGAAGGCTGGGGTACACTTCGTGAAAATACCTTAGCGTATTTAAAGTTTGAATATGCGCTTTCGCCCACATCGCTTATTACAGTGAGCCCTTATTATCATAATAACTCGGGCCGAGGCGATTGGATCCCACCTTATTTAACAACGCCCGTAGATGAAAACGGCAACCCAATGACCGAGGGCGGCACTAACGCGCTCTCGTATGGTTTTGTAGATAGCGATGGCAATGCACTTGCGCCAAATGAGGGCTGTACGGCAAGTTTAAGTTGGCCGTGGGAGTCGGGCCCTGGTTTAAACCCTGCGTGTTACGATCATACAGCAACTCCTGTTATGTCGTACCGTCATACACATTATAAAAAAGACCGCTTAGGTGTAACAGCTAACTACCAAGCTACCTTTGGCATGCACGATATAGAAGCCGGTTTTTGGTATGAGCAAAGCAACCGTGATGAATCACGCGATTGGCACAAAGTGATTAATGCCAGCATTTACCACCATTTTGATAGCACACCGTACTGGACGCAATATAAAAATACGTTTGAGACCAACACGCTAAAATGGTACGCGCAAGATTCAATGGCGCTTGGCGATTTTACGCTTAACTTAGGTGTTAAAAAGTACCTTGTTGATATTGAAAAGTACGACCATTACCAAAATGCCACAACAGCTAAAGTTAATAGCGACTCTGACGTGTTATTTAGTGGCGGTATTTTGTATCAATTAAATAATTCAACCGAGTTATTTGCCAGTTACAGTGAAAACTTTGCAGCCATAAAAGACGGTGTACTTGAGCGCGACAGCTCTGATCTATCAGCCATTGAGCCAGAAACCGCTGAAAACATTGACCTAGGTTTACGCTATCAAAACGACGCGCTAAAACTCACGGCAACAGCGTACTCAATAGAATTTGATAACCGCATAACCTTTATAGCACCGGGTAGCGATACCGGCGGTATTGATTACACGATAGGTACAAATGGCTCTTACTTAAATGTAGGCGGTATTGAATCAAAAGGTTTAGAACTAGCGGCAAGTTATATGCTTAACGCGCAGTGGAGCGTATACAGCTCGTACACGAATAATGACTCAGAGTACAAAGGCGATGCACCAGGGTTTGAAGCAGGTGAAAAAGTAATAGACTCAGTTGATGACTTGTTTGTGCTCTCTACAGACTACTACAGCGGCGATTTTCGTTTTGGGCTATCGGCTAAATACACTGGTGAGCGAGGAGATGTTGATGGCTACACTGTGGTTGATTTAAATGCCGGTTACTCAGCTGATGTAAATGCAGGGCCATTTAAAGCGCTAGATATTGCCTTTGTGGTATATAACATTACTGATGAAAGCTATTTAGCGGGCGGTACTGGCAACGGGAGTACTTATTATATTGGTGCGCCTCGTACGGCAGCGGTTACGCTTACTGCTACTTTTTAAGTAAACAAAACTGTTTTAAGCCCATCACTGATGGGCTTTTTATATTTATAGTCGAGTTCGAACTAGGGTGTTTGCACGAGTAAAGTTTAAAGTTAAACAACCCAGTAAAATGTGCTGGTTTATTATTTTATTTTGATTAATAGCCACGCTAAATGCACCATGTTTGAGTTTAGCGCCAATCATATAAGCGAGATTAAATTTAAAAAATAAACAGGCTTTAATACATACGTATGATGCATATGCAATTACATGCTAACTCGCTGATTTATTAGTGCCAATTTACTGATTGTGCTACCCCTATAATTGAAAATATCTTACACTGGTTTTATCTCAAGTAAGGTAGTTCGCGTATGCTCAATATTATCCAATCAAACCGTATGGAAGCGCTACAAGCGCAGTTTCATAAGCTGTTAAAAGTAAGCCCATTACAAAGCCCTTTCGATAAAGAAGTGGTGCTGGTGCAATCGCCGGGTATGTCGCAGTGGTTAAAAATTGGTTTAAGTGAACATTTGGGGATAGCAGCGCAGATTGATTTTCCGCTGCCATCGAGTTTTATTTGGCAGTTGTATCAACAATTACTGCCAAATGTACCTAAAGAGTCTGCGTTTAATAAGCCTAACCTTGCTTGGAAATTATTTGCAATACTCCCTAACTGTATTGATGAGCCACTTTATTTGCCGCTAAAAACCTATTTAGAGGGCGATATAGACGGGCAAAAAACGTTTGCGCTGTGCGAAAAAATAGCCGACGTGTACGACCAATATTTAATGTACCGCCCGCATTGGATTGCTAGCTGGGATAGCGGCAAAGATGAACTTGAGGACGTAGATGTAAACATTGCGCCATGGCAACCCGACTTATGGCGACGCATTGTAAAACTAAGCAAAGAGCTTGGGCAAAGCCAATTTCATCGCGCTAATATGCAAGGGCAGTTACTTGCAGCACTTGAGACTATGGATAATAGCTTATTACCTAAGCGCATTAGCTTATTTGGCATATCGGCGATTGCCAGTTCTCAGCTTGAAGTATTTGAAGCGCTGAGTAAAAAAACAGACGTGTTTTTATTCTTTTTTAACCCTAGTGAGCATTATTGGGGCGATATAATAGATGAAAAAACCGCTGCAAAAATAGCAGCAAAATACGCCAAAATGCCGCTTATAGAAGCTCAGCAAAAAAAACAAACTAATCCTGACGAAGAATACTACTTTATAGGTAACCCGCTTTTATCGTCGTGGGGTAAGTTAGGGCGTGATTACTTTGAGCAACTAGTACAACTTGATGCCCGATGGATAGATGGCTTTATAGACGTATTTGACGACACGTTACTTGGCCAAGTACAAAGTGAAATTTACCAGCTTGCGTTTAAGGGGGAGTCTCTTACCGACAACAAAGAGTGGTTTATAAATGATGAAGGCAAACTGCCGGTAAGCGCGACCGACACCAGTATTACCCTTAGCGATTGCCACACCCCTCTTAGAGAAGTTGAGCGTCTGCACGACTACTTACTTAATTTGTTTAATCAAAACCCGGCGCTTACACCAAAAGACATTATTGTAATGATGCCCGATGTTGGCACATACAGCCCCTATATTGAGGCCGTTTTTGGTGGGGCGCAAGGCAGCCGTTTTATTCCGTATGCCTTGGCCGATTTAGCCATAGAGCAAGAAAAACCCGTGCTTAGCTCGTTTGCCAGCCTAGCTAACTTACCGTTTTCGCGCTTTGGCGTGTCAGATATTCTTGATTTACTGCAAGTAACGCAAATTGCCGAAAAATTTGGCCTTGAAGCGCACGAGTACGAGCAAATTCAATACTGGCTTGAGCGAGTGGGCGTAAAATGGGGGATAAATGCTGAGCATAAAAGCAGCTTTGATTTACCCGCTATAGACTTAAATACTTGGCAACACGGGCTTAACCGCTTATTGCTTGGCATAGCGCAGCGCGACGAACAATGCCCGTTTAACGGTATATACAGTGCTGATGAAGTAGAAGGCATGGCACTTGATACGCTTAATAAGCTGGTGGATTTTATTAATGTGCTGCAACACTTTAAAGAGCAACTAACACCTGACGATACACTGACTAATAAAGCGCTTATTTTAAGCGAGTTATTAAACGCTATATACGAAAGTGAAAGTGACGATAGTTGGGATTTATTAGTACTACAAAAAGTGCTTGAAGAGTTACAAAAACATCACGATAACGGCGATTACAGCCAAGCTGTGTCGCAGCGCATTGTAAGTTACTTAATTAAACAAGGCATTCAAGAAAAAGGCGTAGGGCAGCGGTTTTTAGTCGGCCAGGTAAACTTTTGTACCCTAATGCCAATGCGCGCAGTACCGTTTAAAGTGATGTGTATGCTAGGTTTAAACGACGCTGATTATCCGCGTAACGTACAACCTATTGGTTTTGACTTAGTGCCGTATTCTAAAAAACAAAAAGGTGACCGTTCACGTAAATTAGACGACCGTTACTTATTTTTAGAGGCACTACTCAGTGCTCGTGACAGTTTATATATGAGCTATATAGGCCGCTCATGTTTTGATAATCAACCCCGTATGCCATCAACCCTTGTGAGTGAGCTTTTAGAATACATTGGCCGCAGCTTTGCGCTAACGAATGAAAGCGATAAGCAATTGCCCGCGTGTTTAATTAACCAGCAACACTTACAGCCCTTTAATAGTGCGTATTATTTAAAAAGTAATGAGCTAAGTAGTGCGCTAAATAATCACAGTTATAACCCTATTTGGCTGCCAAGCGAGTCTATTACGGTACAACCTGTTAGTGCACTTGACGTTACCCCTCCTGACACACTCGATTTAGACAGCTTTATTAGAAGCGTGTGCAATGCACAAGAGAGCTTTTATCAGCAAACGTTAGGTTTACGCCTGCCACAATTTAACGAAGTCGCAAAAGACGAGGAACCCTTTAGCCTAGATGCACTTCGTCGTTACTTTTATCTTGATGAAATACTCGACGCTAATATTAACGAGCAACCACTGAGTACTGAGCAAATATTACAGCGCGGTGAGCTGCCGCAGGCTAATGTAGGTAGTTTAATTTTTGAAGGGATGGAGCATCGAGTAGATGCACTTGCAGGGCAAGTTAAAGAGCAGATTAAAGGCGGGAAAAGTGAGCCCATTGAAGTCGCTCTACAAATAGAAAATACCAAAATAGAAGGCTGGCTAAATCATATTTATCTGCAAAAACAAGTGTTTTATCGAAGCGCCAGCATTAAAGCGAAAGATTTAATTAAAGGCTTTATATACCACTTAGCTGCACAAAGTATGGAGCAAGATGTAGAAACTCTTCTGCTTGGGCTTGATAAGCAAATTAGTTATGCGCCAATTAGCAAAGCCGATGCAGATGCCTTGTTAAGTGATTGGTTTGAGCTATATAAAGCGCTTCGCAAAGAGCCAATACCGTTTTTTCCGGTTAGTGGCTACGAGTACGTAAAAAGCGGCGGTGACATTGGCAAAGCCACTAGCAAGTTTAGCCCACAATATATTGGGCGCGGCGAGGGCGAAAACCCTTATATTCGCTTAACAGTGCAATCGCTCAATGACTGCCAAGAAGAATTTATAAAGTGGAGCGATAAGTTACTTGCACCATTGTTTGAACACGCAAAGGAGAGTGACCATGCAAGCGCTTAACCCACTAACTATGCCGCTAATAGGGCAAAGCTTAATAGAAGCCAGCGCTGGCACCGGTAAAACCTATACTATAACAGGCCTTTATTTGCGCTATTTATTAGGGATGCAAATAGAAGGTGAGCTAAATACGCCACTCAGTGTTGAGCAAATATTAGTGGTGACATTTACCGATGCCGCTACACAAGAAATTAAAGACCGTGTACGCAGCCGTATTATTGCTGCGCGCGACGCACTACTTGGACAAGACCCAAAAGATGAGTTAATAGAAGGTGTAATAGCCGCAATTGATGACAAACACCGCGCATTTGATTTACTTGATGCAGCGGCTAAATCAATGGACGAAGCAGCCATATTTACCATTCATGGTTTTTGTCAGCGAATGTTAAAACAGCATGCGTTTGAATCGGGTGTGGCGTTTAACCTTGAGTTTATTTTAGACGAGCGCGACATACTGCTCGAAACCATTAAAGATTTTTGGCGCGCGTTTGTATACCCGCTCAATAAAGAACGCACCGATGCTATTTTAGATGTATTTGCAGCCCCTGAGTCGTTATTTAGCCAAGTAAGTAGCGTGCTTAATAAAGCTAATGCGCACATTACACCGCAAATAAATTTAGACGATGTATGGCAAGCCCGTGATGAATACATAAATAAAGTACCCGCATTTAAAAGGGCGGTAATAGAGCAAGAATTTATTGCTGCGATTAAAGGCTCAGGCTTAAGTGGTTCTAAAACACCAGGACGCAAGGGGAGCTTGGCTGCGCTTGAAGCCTTTTGTGCAAGTGATGATTTGTTTTTTGAGTTTGGCACTAGCAAATATTCGTTTGAGGTATGGAGCAGCGAAAATTTAAGTGATGCGGCAAATTATAAAAAAAATCAGCCATTATTTACGCATCCATTACTGAGTCAGTTTGACGAACTCGCTGCGCTTAATAACACGATAAATCAAGGTTTAAAAATAGCGATAGTGCAGTACGCTTCACGCTGGGTTAAAGCCGCCATAGTAAAACGCAAGCAAGAGCAAAGCGTGATCACCCCAGATGATTTACTCACCAACTTACACAGCGCACTTAATGGTGAGCAAGGCGATGCACTCGCGCAAAAAATAGCGCAGCTATTCCCTGTAGCCATGATAGATGAATTTCAAGATACCGATCCGATTCAGTACGGTATTTTTAGTAAAATATACGGCCAAGAAAACACTTCGCTTGCCATGATAGGTGACCCAAAGCAGGCTATTTATGGCTTTAGGGGCGCTGATATTTTTACCTATATTGGTGCAAAAGAAGCGGTGCAAACAGATCAACAATTTACCCTCGGTACAAATTTTCGCTCAAGCACTGATATAGTAAATAGCGTTAATAGTTTATTTTGTAAACACGCTAATAGCTTTATTTATAACGACGCTATACCGTTTAACGCGGTGGCTGCTAAAGGTAAAAAAGCTGACGAAACATTTATAGTAGATGGTAAACCAGCCACTGCTTTTGAATTTAACGTATTTGTTGATGAAGCCGCAGATGAAAAAAACAAACCAACTAACAAAGGTGTAGGGCAAGCACATTTAGCCACTCATTTTGCTAATAAAATTGTTACCTTGCTTGAAAAAGCAAAACAAGGCACAGCATGCATAGGCAATAAGCCTGTAAGCGCTGCCGACATTTGTATATTAGTACGCGACCGTGTAGAAGCACAAATAATGAAAAAAGCGCTGGGTGATGCCAAAATTTCTAGCGTTTACTTATCACGAGAAAGTGTTTTTAGCCAAGAGCTTAGCCATCATTTACTTAACTTTTTAACGGCTTTACATGGTCAGTACGACGAGTCATTACTGCGTGGTGTGCTTGCCGGCCCATTATTTTGTTTAAGTTATAGCGATATATTTGCTCTCGCCGATGATGAAAATAAATGGCAAGAGCACTTAAACTTTTTTGCACAGCTTAGTCATGTTTGGAACAAACAAGGCGCTATGGCCATGCTTGAGCGCTTAATGAGCCACAATCAGCTAAGCGCTAAATGGCAAGGTTTAGGGTATAACGTAGAACGATGGCTAACCGATTTTAGGCACTTAGGTGAAATACTCCAGCAAAAACAAATTGAGCTTGAGGGCACCTTACGTTTGCTGCGATGGTTTGCACAAAAGGTAAGTCAACAAGATGGTGAAACCGTACAAGTACGCCTAGAAAGCGATGCTAACTTAGTTAAAATTGTAACAATGCATGCATCAAAAGGGCTTGAATACCCACTGGTATTTATGCCTTTTGCTAGTGGTTATCGCGAAACCAAGGAAGCGCTTTATCATGATAAAGGTAAATTGGTTTACGATTTAAGTAAAAATGAAGATGCACTACAAAAAGCAGAGCAAGAGCGCCTTGCAGAAGACCTACGGCTATTATACGTAGCGCTTACCCGTGCTGTACATTTTTGCTCGCTGGGCGTTTATAACTTAGGGCAAGGGCAGAGCAGCCGCTTAGCGATTCAAAGTAGTGCACTTGGGCATGTTTTATTTTCAGGACTTGAGCTTTCAAGCAGCCAAGTATGGCGTACACATTTAAGTGAATTTTGTGATGCTAATAAAGCGATGAGTTATCAGCAATTTACCTCACAAGCGTTGTTAGAGCAGGGCACATTACGTTTTGCACAAAGCGAAAACCCACCCCAAGCGCTAAGTATTAATAGTGTAACGGCAACTATTGAGCGTGACTGGCGAGCAACTAGCTTTAGTGCGCTGAGCTTTAAAAAGCACACTGACCATATAGAGCCTGGGCGTAGTGATGAAGATCATGAAAAGGATGAGTTTGCAGCACAAGAAGACGAGCTACCTTCTCCTTACAGTTTTCCTAAAGGTGCAAAACCGGGCAGTTGTTTACACGAAATATTTGAGCAAATTGATTTTACAAGCCCACTTGAGCACCCTACAAATAAAGAGCAAAACCTAGACGAGGTTGTAAAGCGTGCGCTTGAAAAGTACCACATTAGCGAAAGCTGGCAAAGTGTAACTGAGCAGTGGATACTCGATTCGTTGCAATGCCCATTAAATGCTAACAGCAGTAATGATTTAAGCTTGAGTAAATTAGCGCCAAGTGATTGCCTGGTAGAAATGGAGTTTAATTTACCGCTGAGCAGTTTAAGTGCCCCTAAAGTAAACGAAATCCTTATTAAACATTTTGGCTTTACTCAAAGCAAACTAGAATTTGCTCATGTAAAAGGGCTTTTAAAAGGCTTTATAGATTTAATATTTTGCTATCAAGATAAGTATTACATTTTAGATTATAAGTCTAATTACTTAGGTAATACTCCTGCAGATTATAAGAGTGACTTACTAGAGCAAGCGATGAGTAGTCATCAGTATCATTTACAGTATTTAATATATACCGTTGCTTTGCACCGGTTGTTAAAACAACGCATTAGTGATTACTCAATAGAGACCCATTTAGGTGGTGTTTATTACACCTTTTTACGTGGGATGCCTGCAAGGCAAGGCGTGTATTTTAAAAAATTAACGCAAGAGCAAGTAACTATTTTAGATGGCTTGTTTAGCCAAGGAGCTATGCTATGAGCGATTTAAACCAGCAGCCGGGTTTGTTTGATGATATTGACGAGGCACACATCGACGAGCCGTTTACACATGATCCAGCAGAGCTAATACCACAGCCACAGTTAGCCAATAATGTGAGTACTGTTTCGTTACTTGAATATTTAACAGCGCAAAACTGTGTTCGTATGGTTGATATAAAGCTTGCACAATTGCTATGCGGTAATGAGTTTGAACAATCGGATAATGAATTATTTTATATTATTTTGTTACTGTGTTTATCACAGCAAAGTCAGCATAGCTGCTTAACATTAAACGATGTTGATTGGAGTAACCCGTTTAATTTGCGCCAAAGTGATTTTAATAAACTCGAAGGAAATATACCCGACACATTAACGCCCTTTGCAGAGGACTTTAATGCTCAAACCGCGTATAACTACTTACAAAATCACCAAAGCGTAGGCGAAAGTAAACCACTGCAATTGTTTAATGAGCGCCTTTATTTTGCGCGCCTAGCAGGTTATGAGCAAACATTAGCCACAAGGCTATTAAGTATGAGCGAGCGAAAACTCAATATAAATAACGAGGTGTTAGCTGCGCTTTTAAATACTTATTTTCCCACAAACCCAGCAATTGAAACTGATTGGCAAAAAGTAGCATGTGCTATTGCTGCAACCAAAGGGTTTAGTGTGATCACCGGAGGGCCTGGCACCGGTAAAACCACTACGGTGACTAAGTTACTCGCTATTTTACAGTCACTTTATAAAACAGCACCGCTAAGCATTAAGCTGGTGGCACCAACAGGTAAGGCGGCAGCACGTTTAAGTGAGTCTATTTTAGGGGCTAAAAATAAGCTTACAACGATTCCCGATGATATTAAAACGCTGATACCTCAAAGTGCTCAAACTATTCATCGTTTATTAGGCGTAAAACCGTTTACTAATAAATTTAGGCATAATATAGCTAATCCACTGCATTTAGATGTATTAATTATTGACGAAGCGAGCATGGTCGATTTATCGCTAATGGCCAAGTTAATAGAAGCACTGCCTGCGCATGCACGCTTAATATTACTAGGCGATAAGGATCAACTAGCCTCGGTTGATACCGGCAGTGTAATGAGTGATTTATGCCAAGGGTTAGCGCTTGGACAAACGCCTAATTATTCAAAAGCGCGGTGCGATGAGCTAAATCAGTTATGTTTTAATGGAAATAATAAATTAGCGACTCAAACACATAGCGAATTTAAACTTGCTGACTGTATTGCATTTTTACAGCACAGTTATCGATTTGATGCACAAAGTGGCATTGGTCAACTAGCTCTTGCAGTAAACACCAATAACACCGGTATTTTAAATTACGTTGAGCAAGAAAGTACTGAGGGGCGCTTTAACGATGTGATTTTAGATTACGACTTTGTGGCAAAACCCATCGAAAAGCTCGTAAAGAGTGCTGCGGGGCATTATAAAAATTACTTAGAGCTTATTGCTCAAGGTGCAAGCGTTGCACGAATACATGGCGCATTTGCTAATTATCAATTACTTGCTGCCGTGCGCGAAGGTGATTACGGTGTAAATAGTTTAAATCTACGTATTGAAAGAGCCCTACAGCAGCAGGGTTTAATTACCGTTAGCCCTAATCAGCGTCATTATAGTGGTATGCCTATTATGGTGAGTCAAAACGATTACCAGCTTAAGCTTTTTAATGGTGATATTGGTATTTTAATGCCCGATGAAAGTAATCAACTAAAAGCAATATTTATAGATGAGCAAGGTAATGAACGTGCATTTTCACCCGCGCGCTTACCCGCTCACGATAAAGTGTATGTAATGACTATACATAAATCTCAAGGCTCTGAATTTAACTATACAGCAATGGTGCTGCCTGCACTTAAGCAAGCTCGTATGGGTATAAACAGGCAATTAGTGTATACCGGTATAACACGTGCTAAAAATAAGTTTGAGCTGGTGGCAGATAAAAAAGTGTTGCAACTAGCAATGAATAAAAGTGTATCCCGAGCATCTGGCTTATATGAAAGGCTAAATAGTTAATTTAGTTTTAACTGCTTATTATTTATCGCGTTATTGTAATTACCTTCTATACTGAGATTAACTTATATTAATTGTATCAGGGCATGTTGTTTTTAGTGGTTGAACTACAAGCTACCTATGTGGTTTTTAGGCAAGGCTGAGCTGATGTAGTGTGGTTATTTCCTACTCATAGGTGATAACACAATATAAATACCAAACATGCGCTGTTCAAAGGGTTCTTTCTAGGATTATTATTTTTTGTGCCTTAAGCCAGTAGTGTAACGCAGGATCAGTTACCTAGCCCACTAGGTTACAAATGTTGTACCGCGATTAAATCGCTTTAGATTGAACAAATTTCAATTAACAAAGATCAACTCGCCTTAGTAAGGATATTAATGTTTTTTTCTAAAAATAAACAAAATGAAATCGCCTCTTTAAAAGCTGAGCTTTATCCTCTGCAACAAGTATGGGAAGGCCTTTATCGTGAGATGTTAGTTGTTAATATTCTTTATGATGGGCGTATTTCTCATGCCAATGATTTATTTTTGCAGAAGCTCGGTTATGACGAAGATACGTTAACGAATAATCCCTTTAATGATTTTATTACTGAGCAGTCGCGTCAATCTAAAGATTTTGCAAGCTTACAACAAGCAATTAAAACAGAAGGCCACTGGGGTGGCACATTACAAATTACCCGTTTTGATGGTAAAGCACAATGGTTACGCTTAATAGTACACCCAGTAAAAGGTGAGCAAGATCAGCTTCTTTATTTTTCTATATTTGGCAGCGACTTAACCAAAACTATTACGGCATCTCGTGAGCAAAGCGACACAATCAAAGCTATTTATCGTTCAATGGCAGTGATTGAATTTGATTTAGAAGGTCATGTATTAAAAGCAAATGATCAGTTTTTAGCTGCAATGGGTTATCAAGAAAAAGAATTAATAGGCAAACACCATCGTACATTTTGTGAACCAGCAGAAGCAAATTCGCAAGGATATCAAGAGTTTTGGAAAAAGCTACGTGAAGGGCAATTTATAGCGGAGCGTTTTAAACGTGTTGATAAATATGGGAACATTGTGTGGCTTGAGGCTTCTTACAATCCTATTTCAAATGATGCTAATGAACTTTACAAGGTTATGAAGTTTGCAACGGTTATTACAGATCAAGTTAATCAAGAAATAGCTATATCGCAAGCAGCAGAAATTGCTTACAACACATCAACACAAACAGATAAAAAGGCAGAGCAAGGCGCTGGTGTAATTAAAGACACTGTTGCAGTCATGACTGAACTGGCAATAAATATGGAGCAAGCAGCTAGCGAAATATCGGCGCTTGATCAGCAGTCGCAGCAAATAGCAAGTATTGTACAAAGCATTAGCAGCATAGCTGAGCAAACAAATTTACTTGCTTTAAATGCTGCAATAGAAGCCGCACGCGCTGGAGAGCAAGGGCGAGGCTTTGCTGTGGTAGCTGATGAAGTTAGACTTTTAGCGTCGCGTACATCAAAAGCAACTGAAGAAATTGTCGAAGTAGTGCAACGAAACCGCTCGCAAACTCAAAATACGGTTTCGGTTATAGAGCAAGGGCAGGAAAAAGCAGAACGTGGCTTAGCATTATCTAAAGAGTCTGGTGATGTTATGAGCGAAATACAAAACGGCGCGCAGGAAGTAGTCAATGCGATAGGCCAGTTTACAAGCGAGCTAAAAGCGAGCAGTTAATCTACTTGTAAAATACTTGGCTTTAATAGAGCCAAGTATTTAAATTAATGTATAACTTTTATAAATAAATTCATTATATCAACCCCTCACCTGAAATTAAGAAATCCTACATCGCACTCAGTTTAATAATTTTTGTCCTCAAAAATTAGCCCCATATAAATAATTTCACTTTATACAATTATTGTTTATTGACTAACCTGAGTTCTGAATAAGAAAACTTATCTTTAGCTGCTATTTTGCCCTAACTACGTTGAATTTACTTGCTATAAGCCCATAAATGCGCCTTTTCTCACTGAATATATTTGACTAGAGAAAGAAACTAAAATATCACTAAAATATCACTAAAATATCACTAAAATTCAATATGTTAGTTAATTTCTTAATTAGAGTTCATGTTAACTAATTGATTTGAAATAGTAGTAGTCTTAATTTAAGTAAATGATAATAAGCTGTTGCAATTTAGAGCGCTGCTCCTAATACTGATGCTTGTGCTGTCTTAGTGCAGAACAACACACGACATGAATACCTTAAATGATTAAAAACACATTGAACACACACGATTAGGATATTATATGAACAACAAAAAGCGCACACAAAAACTAAGTTACTTACTTGGTGCAGGCCTTGCTATGTTAATGAGCTTTTCTGCGGTAAGTAAAGACTACAAGATTATTTTAATTCACGGTTTACAGACTTCTCAAATAACAAATAAGTCTGGAAGCGATGTTGTTAATGATGGCGAAACCTATTGGCAGTCGTACTGGAATAACAAAGCGGACGAACGTATAGATTGGCCTGCATACGAGCGAGTAGAAGGTAAAATTGCAACCGATTGGGTATGGCCTAAGTTAAAGCAAATTTCACGTTCAAATCTATGTGATCAGGGCTGTGTGTTAGTAACGCATTCAACGGGTGATTTGATTGCGCGCCATATCATTGATAATCAAGAAAATTGGCTAGAAAATGCGGGCTTAGAACCGCTGAAAATTGTGGCGACCTTCGATTTAGCGGGTGCAGGGGGCGGTAGCGAGCTTGCAGATATTGCAGTAAGTGCATTAACTGGTGCAGCATGGAACTTTGCAGTCGATGCTGCACTCAAATGGTGGTTAGGAAGTGATGTAACAAAAGCCGTGGGCGTTTTGCACGACTTAAAAGTAAATAATGCGCGTAAAATTTCTCCGCTTCCTGATGCTCGTACCCCTCGTTTACGTTTTGTAGCCGATGGAAATGCATATTTAGGTTTAACCGGTGTTTTTTTAAGAGGCAATGATGATTCGGTCGTTGCATCGCATTCGTCATGTGGCGCAAGCTCTGCACAATCGTTTGGCAGTTGCAGTCAAACGATTGATACAGATGGACGTTTAAAGTCGCAAGGTGATGCTGTAAATAGCTTTATGCCCAACCATTACCCAATGATGATGAGTGACAGTTATAGCCATAATGAAATTCATAACGCGCAGCGCAAAGGCAATGTGACTACTGCAATGAATAATATAGGCGTTGATGGTCAAAATGTTGGTTTTACTACTTTTGATGAAACAACAGGAACTTGGTTTTGGAAAAAGCAGTATCGCTATATAAAAGACTCAAATAGTAAAAGTGCGTCAGCACTTATTTATAGTGTGATCCCATAAAAATAAATAGCGTGCAGTGATCTGCACGCTTTAAAGGAATATTTAATACTTATGAAGAAATTTTACGCAGTGGCGTTAATTATCAGTATAGCTTTATATACTTTATGGTTTGTTAACCAAAGTGGGGAAACTCTAAACGATGAGCAAAAAAAACAGTTGGTTTATCAATCAGCTGTAGCTACTGCCCCTGTGCCTAGTAAAGTAATTGCTATTGATTTACCAAAAAATAAAAAAATAGAGTCAAAAAAACAAGTTGCCTTTAATGAAGATTTAACACACGCGGCAGAGCAAGTGGTTATGCAATATGAAAGCGCCCTTAAATATCCGCCTTACTCTCAACCTTTAAACCCGCATGATGAAGACCGTTTAAAGCCAAATCAATTTTACCCTGTAATAAGCCCAATTAATGAGTCTGACAATGAAGCGCTTACCCTGAGCTTAAAGCAATATAGGTATGTTTACCCAGAAGAAATTAAGTTGAGTGTAAGTGCTACTAACTTAACTAAAGTAAACGTTGAGTTATCAAATACAGATACCAAAGAAGTGCTAAATACTTACAAGGGCTCAGCGCGACAAGGCGAGGCTATTGTTACTTTTAAAGCTAAAGAAGACTACCCACGTAATTTACAAATATTTGTTGATGCCGATATAGCAGGGAAAAAAGTACCAGTAGTCGCGCAGATTCAATATATGCCGCCTAGTGCCACGTTAACAGGGTTCGAAAGTGCTTATCCTCAAAATGAAAATATGCTTGTGCCTGCAAATTTAACTGTAAAAAAGAGTGGTCTCTATCGTGTAAGGGCTAATTTATACAGCGGTGACACACCTCTTGCACATTTAGTGGCTAAAGAGCGTCTGTCTATGGGGAGCCAAAGCGTAACCTTAAAAGCGCATTGGTCGGTGTTACCGCAGGGTATTACTAATATGCACTTAAGTGACTTTGTGATTGAGAGAATGTCACCAAGCCCGGGTGAGCTTAATAGTTTTGGTAATATTGAGGTGAGTATGTTTGAAATCACTGATTTTGCATACGATAGCTTGCAACAATTACCGTATCAGGCAAATAATCAAGAAAAGCTAAGTTTAGAGTTTCTACAAGGATTAGCTAAGGGTTAAAAAAAGGGCTTAAAACAAGCCCTTTAATTTGTAATTTAGCTTAAATTTATAGTAACTACATCAGCTTGAGCTGGCTGGTCATCGTCAGTATTTATAGGCACTTTTGGAATATCTGGCTTATCTAGCGCAATATCACCACCATCTATTACTTCACCGGTTTTTAGGTTTTCAAAATCAAATAATTCAGCATCAGCTAAATGAGAAGGCACTACATTTTGCATTGCTGTAAAAATACTTTCTATACGGCCTGGGTGTTCTTCGTTCCACTTAACAAGCATGTTTTTGGTGTGCTTACGCTGTAAGTTTTCTTGTGAGCCACATAAGTTACACGGAATGATAGGGTAACCCTGTACAAAAGCATATTGGCTTATGTCGGCCTCTTTGCAATACGCCAATGGACGAATAACCATATGCTCGCCATTATCGCTCATTAATTTAGCCGGCATACTTTTAAGCTTGCCACCGTAAAACATATTTAAAAAGAGTGTTTCGATCATGTCATCGCGGTGATGGCCAAGTGCTATTTTAGTCGCGCCAAGTTCTTTTGCCGTACGATATAAAATACCGCGACGTAAGCGAGAGCAAAGTGAGCACGTTGTTTTACCTTCAGGGATTATATCGGTAACAATGCTGTAGGTGTCTTCTTCGACAATTTTGTATTCAATATCAAGTTTATCAAGATACTCAGGCAGTACATGCTCAGGAAAGCCAGGTTGCTTTTGATCGAGGTTTACCACGAACAAGTCAAACTTAATTGGCGCTACACGTTTAAGGTGCTGAAGCATTTCAAGCATGGTGTAGCTGTCTTTGCCGCCTGATAAACACACCATGATACGGTCGCCTTCTTCAATCATATTGAAGTCCATAACGGCTTGACCAGTTTGGCGGCGTAAACGCTTTTGAAGCTTATTTAAATTAAATTGAGCTTTAGCTTGATCTGAATGTGACAATTACGCCCCCTTGATAAACATACGCAAAGTTAATTGCTAAAAAGAAAGGGGCGTATTATATACCCAAGTACTATGGGTATTAAAGCGCTAGTTAAGGCTTTGTTTAACTTTTGGCAAGAGGGCTAACATAACCGTCTGGTTTTAATGCAAGTACATCGCAATCTAAACTATCAATTACATGCTCTGCGGTGTTACCCACTAAAGCCGCGCTTAAACCAGTACGTCCAACAGTGCCAATAACCACTAATTCGCTATTTAAACGTTTAGCTACATCAGGAATTACGTCCTCAGGTAGGCCTTCTTCAATAAAACATTGCTCTGTCGTTAAATTAAAGTCGTTAGCAAGCTGTGTTGTAGATTCAATGTGATGTTTTTTTACTGATTCGTTATAAACACCCGGGTTAAACTCGGGTATTTCTATCGCAATATTTACAGGTGTTGCTGGGTATGCATTAACTAAGTTAAGTTTTGCGTTTGCCAGTTCACATAAAAACTGCGCATCTTTAATAATGCGCTTATTAAGTGCAACGTGTTCATCATTTTCGCTTACAGCATTAATAGCAGCTAAAATATTACCTTCTTCTGGCCACGCCATTTCTTTTACGAACAACACTGGAGAGGGGCATTTACGCACTAAATGCCAATCAGTAGGAGTAAATATAACTGATTTAAGCGCGCCGTGCTGATGTGTGCCTTTAATGACTAGGTCAAAGCTTTGCTCCATAACGGTATTAATAATGGCTTCATAAGGGCGGTTATGCCAAACCACTTGGGTATCTATATTGATATTTTTGTAGGGAGAGACTAAGTCAGTGAGCCACAGTTCACGGTCTTTTAAAACGGCGCTTCGCATGGCTTCTCGTTCTTCACCGGAGAGCATGGTGGTCATTTCGTAAGAGAAGTCGTAAACCGTCATAAAGGCGGTAATACTTGCGCCGGACTTCTTAGCTAGCTCAATTGAGCGAGATAAGCCGTGCTGATCGTCTTTGGTAGGATCGACAACCGCTAAAATGCGTTTTATGGTGTTCATGAGCTACTCCTTAGTTGAAGTTCTGTATTTAGTGTAACGCATATACAAAACAGTTAAAGGGGTAGCACATAAATTGTTGTTCTAAATCAAAGTTGCAGTGAGGTTTTTAACAAGGCTTAACGATTGCCGCCGCTTTAGCGAGTGCGTCATTATCTAAAATAGTAATAAATTTACCTTCAACTTTGATTAAATCAGCTTTTTGGAAACGACTTAATAATCGACTAATGGTTTCAACAGTTAAACCTAAGTAATTACCAATTTCGCCACGAGTCATGGTAAATCTGAACTCTTTGCGCGAAAAGCCACGTTCACCGAAACGCTCTGAAAGATTATAAATAAAACTGGCTAAGCGCTCTTCTGCCGATTTTTTATTAAGCAGTAATAGCATTTCTTGATCGTAGGTAATTTCGCTGCTCATTAAGCGCATTATTTGCTGGCGTAACTTAGGTAATTTACCAGCGAGTTCATCAAGGGTATCAAATGGAATTTCGCATACCATAGAGGTTTCTAGTGCCTGAGAAAAGCTTTGGTGAGCCATTTTACTTATCGCATCAAAACCAACTAAATCACCCGCTAAATGAAAGCCAGTAATTTGCTCATCGCCTTGCTCTGAGAGTGTATAAGATTTAAATGAGCCAGAACGTACAGCGTAAATAGCCTGCAAAGGTGCACCAGATTCAAATAAATAGTCACCTTTATGCAGTGGTTTTTTTCGCTCAATAATTTCGTCAAGCTTATCCATTTCTTGGCCATTTAACGAAAATGGCAGACATAACTGGCTTATACTGCAATTATTACAGCTAATAGCACAGTTACTTTTAGCGCGACTTTGAGAGAAATCCATAATTTAATCCGTTTTAGTTATTATATACACTGAGGCAAATAAACCTTCAAGGCTGATACATTCTAAGATTAATGTACTAGCTTGTCGGTTGCAATAATCAATAAGTAGATACCATACCAAATTATAACGCTGCCTAATACAATTCGGGTCCATGGATGATTTATTATGCTGTTGAGTTTTTGAGCCGCTAAACCCAGTGTGATCATGGCTGGAAATGTACCAAGCGCAAAACATAACATTACAATAGCACCATCTAAGGCGGTTGGGCTCGTCATTGCCCACGTGAGCGCAGAATAAACCAAACCACACGGAAGCCAGCCCCATAATGCGCCATAACCCAATGCTTTAACTGTTGAGTCAACAGGCATTAAATATTTATTAAGCTTAACAATATGTTGCCAAATAAGTGTTTTACCTATTTTCTCTAACCACTGCAATGTAGGCCCTAAGCGCATTATATAAACGCCTACTAGTAGCATAAAAATTGCGGCAATAAATGAAAGCGTGATAGAAAATGATGTGTTTTGTTTAGCAAACTGACTGCTTATACCTGCAACGAGTGCGCCTGCAACCATGTAGCTTAATGCTCGCCCAATATTATAAGCGAATGAGTAGGTAAGTGTTTTTCGCTTGTTGCTGGCTAATTGTAAAGAGCTTGCAATACCTCCGCACATAGCAAGGCAGTGGCCGCTACCAATTAGGCCCATTAAAAAAGCGCTAATATAAAGAGGGTCAATCATTACTTTTGTTGTGCTGCTCTTTATCGTCTTCAAACAAAATACTGTGACCTTGTTTGTTTAAATCAGAAAATTGCTCGCTTTTAACAGCCCAAAAAAATACGCCAATAGCAATAATGACGAACAATATAGCAATGGGGATCAAAATATAAATTATGCTCATAACTTTAAAAGCCTTAGTGAATTGCTAATAACAATGATTGAGCTGGCAGACATTCCAATAACGGCCATCCATGGAGCAACAAGGCCAAGAGCTGCCAGCGGCAATATTGATGCATTATACAACAAAGACAGGGCAAGGTTTTGCTTAATAATACGCCTAGTTTGCTTAGCCACATTTAATAGGTGATCAATTGACGCTAAGTCACTATTTAGCAGTACAACATCAGCACTATTTTTAGAAATATCAGCGCCGGTTTCCATCGCAATAGATAAATGGGCACTGGCAAATACGGGGCTGTCGTTAATGCCATCACCGACCATTGCAACCACCTCATTTTGCGATGACCACTGCTCTACAGCAGTTTGTTTATCTTTAGGTGAGAGGCCTGTTTGCACACTTTCAAGTTTTAGCTGCTTAGCAATTTTTTGCCCTGCATCTGAAGCATCACCCGTTAGCATATGGCAGCTTAAATTTTGCGACTGCAAAGCGCTAATAAGTTTTGTTGCATCACTTTTTACTTTATCAACAAAATAAAAGCGCGCGACTACCTGTTTGTTTATGTACAAACTGGCTTGGGCGTTGGTTTTTTTACTTTCAAACCAGCCGCTTTTACCAATAGCATAATGGTTAGCTTCATTTTGTGCGCTAATACCAAGGCCGGGATGCACCTCTATATTATTTAAATCATGCTGAGCGGTGGGGTATTCATTAAATGCACTCGCTATAGGGTGCTCAGAGTAACGCTCAAGCTGAGCCGCTATTTTTAAAACATCAGCTTTGCTGTAGTTTTCATCAAGTATATCTACCGCGTCGAGTGTAAATTTCCCTTGGGTAAGCGTGCCTGTTTTATCAAAAGCAAATAATGTTAGTTGTGAGAGCGTTTCAAGTACATGCGCTTGCTTTATCAATATGCCTTTTCGGGTAAGTGTTGCAACGGCGCAAGTAAGTGCGGTTGGAATAGCTAGACTCAAAGCACATGGGCAAGTGGCAACTAGCACCGAAATAGTGATCCAAAATGCGTGATCAGGGTCTATTTGATACCAACCAATAGCAGTTATCGAGGCAAATATAAGTAAAGATGCAATAAACCACTGAGCTACTTTATCAGTTATCTCCACTAATTTAGGGCGCTTAGTTAACGCATTGTGTTGCAGGCGAATAATTTGGTTTAAAAGCGTGTTTTGGCCAATTTTATTAATTTTTATTTCTATTACGCCATCGTGATTAACGCAGCCCGCATAAACATTGTGACCAATAAATTTAGTAACGGGTTGATGCTCGCCGGTCATCATTGACTCATCAACTGTTGTTTTACCTTTAACTAACTCACCGTCGGCTGGAATAGTTTCACCCGCTTTTATGAGTACTATATCGTTTAGTTTTAGTTTTTTTGCCGCAATAATGTGCTCATTACCGTTTACATCTAGTGTGCGGGCAGTAAGAGGGAGTAGTTTTTGTAAGTTAGCTGTAAATTCACTGGCTTTTAATCGGGCTCTAAATTCTAAGTATTTACCTAGCAATAGCAAAAAGGTAAACATGCAAACCGATTCAAAATAAACTTCGCCCACTTGCATAAACGTAGCATAGCAACTTGCCCCATAAGCTCCAAAAATAGCAAGCGATACGGGTAAATCCATGTTGAGTTGTTTGGCTTTCAAACCATTAATGGCATTAGTTAAAAAAGGTAGCGCGCTGTACAAAATAACCGGTGAGGCAAGCACTAAGCTTATCCACCTAAAATATTGCTCAAAGTTGCTATCCATTCCTGAAAACATGCCAAAGTACATGGCAAAGGCAAACATCATTACTTGCATGGTCATTAGCCCAGCAACACCTAAGCGACGAATATACGCTTTAGCTGTTTGCTGTTTTTGTTGGGCTTCTGTATCAGCTTGAAACGGGTAGGCTTTGTAGCCAATTTTAGCCAAAGAGGTAATGATTTTGCTCAGTGGTGTGTTTGTTTTATCCCACTGGATCATAGCGCGATTAGTTGAGGTGTTTACGTCAACGCGCTTAACTGTTTTTAGGCTTAGTAATTGTTTTTCGATAAGCCAGGCACACGCTGCACAGGTAATGCCCTCAACACTTAATAATACTTCAGAGATGTTGTCATTTGTGGCTATAAACTCATCTTGTATGTCTTCATTGTCGTAGCTTTTTATGAACGCGAGTTGCTCTGGTACTAATTGCTCTACTTTACCGGCTCGAACAGTGCGGTATTTGTAGTAGTCGGTCATGCCTTGATCAACAATGTTTTGCGCAACCGCTTGGCAGCCAATACAACACATTGGCTGTACCATGTTATCTATAATAACAGCTGCACTAAACCCTTTAGGCACACTTTCAAGGCAATGAAAGCAAGAAGTACTCATATTTATTACTACTTATAATTAGGCGTAACTAACAAAGGCTGCTCTGTAGGAAGTGTGATGTTTTCTTTTAACTTCCAGCTGCCATCTATAGGTTCTATAAACACAGAGTAGGCGCCCGGCGTGTAGTTTTCGAGTAGAGCTGTAAATTCTTTATTAGCATTTGCAGTTAGTGTAGCGGCAAAGTCATGGGCTTTAATGGTGCGATGATAAAATGATAATTTTAACGCAGGTACATTACTATAATCGCCTTTAGTGAATTTAAAACTAACACGTTCATCAGTCACATTAAGCTCACCATGTAAAAATAGAGCTTTGGCTTTTTCAAACTTAGTAAGCTCTAAATTAATAGCTTTACCTTTTTTATAGTAATCATCTACCACCATATCTGGGCCATTGCCCACAGCAGTAATAATTAATGTTATGCACCCAATAATGGCCGCGAGCGGGAAAAAGATTAAAAACCAAGGCCAAAAATTTTTATACCACGGAGTAGGTTGCATAGTTGCTCTAAAATTAGTTTAGGTGGGGCTATTTTATAGCAAATATTTGTAAAAGACTAAAAAAAAGCCTCCGACTGGAGGCTTTTTTGATCTGGATTAATCTATTGAAATAAAAAGATTAATTATTGGTTAACCCAATGTTTACTGATCTTGCGATAAGCTGTAAACATACGCAGTTAACAAGTGAATTTTATCTTCACCTAAAATGTCTTTCCATGCTGGCATAACACCGGCGCGGCCATGGTTAAGCGTTTCTTCAACAGCGCGTTGAGAGCCACCATATAACCAAATGTTATCTGTTAGGTTAGGTGCACCAAACGGAAGGTTATGTGCAACCGACCCTTTACCATCAGCACCGTGACACGCTGCACACATGGCAAACTTAGCGGCACCAGCGGCTGCATCTTTTTGGTTAACAGTACGACCTGAAAGGCTTAAAACATGAGCCGTCATTTCTTTAACGCCTTGCTCACCAAGTGCAGCGCCCCAAGAAGGCATTGCAGCTATACGACCATAAAGAAGCGTTTCTTTAATTTTGTCAGGTGAGCCACCGTATAACCAATCTTTATCAGTTAGGTTAGGGAAACCAGTTCCACCACGGGCATCAGAGCCATGACACTGAGCACAGTTTTGCGAAAATAAGCGCTGACCAATTTCAAGTGCTAATTGGCCATCTGTTTGCTCGTGTTTATCACCATTTTCAAGAGCAACTTGCTGCGCTGCATCACCTTCAAATTTAGAATTAACTAAATCTAAAACGGGTACTTGTGCAAGTTTGTTGAAAATAGGACCAAAACGCTCTTGTGCAGCCTCATACTCTTTATCAAGTTTAACATAGCGGCCTTCTTCAGCAGCTAGTTTTGTTGCTTCTTTAGACTCAGCTAAAGAGGTAATACCTTGGTTAGAGCTGGTCCATTTACCTAAACCTTCCCAGTTACCTAAACCTGGGTAAGCTGCAAGATAATATACAGACCATATGAATGTCGCAAAGAACATATATGTCCACCACTTTGGTAGTGGATTGTTCAGCTCTGTAATACCGTCATATTCATGCCCACAATCTTCACCTTCTTTTACGCCAGCATAGTTTTTAAGGTTCCAAACTAATAAGCTAAAGATGATAACTAAACAGGCTAGGGTTAAAACAATAACCCAAATACTCCAAAAGCTAGTCATTTTTCAGACTCCTTTTCCTCGTTAGAGAGTGTGTTGTTATGTTTTTTTTCATCTTCAAAAATGGCATTAGCAGCGTCATCAAAACGATTTTTGCTACGTTTGCTGTATGCCCATACAACAATCACAATAAACAATACTAAAATTACCAGAGTCAAAATGCCTCTGTATGTTCCGTAATCCATAATTTTTTACTTCAAGTGGGTGCCAAGTTGCTGTAAATACGCGATCAAGGCTTGCATTTCTGTTGCGCCTTCGCCGTTATTCATAGCGTTAACTTTTTCAACATCTGCTTGAAGCTCTTCGTCGCTGCCATAACCTAAACCCGGGTGTTTAGGGTTTTCAGGGTTGATAGCAAAAGTATCACGGAAAATTTGTAGTTTTTTCAGAGTTAGGCTGGTATCAACCGTTGTCTCTGCTAACCAAGGAAAACCTGGCATGTTCGACTCAGGAACCACGGCACGTGGGTCAACTAAGTGTGCATAATGCCAATCGTCCGAATAACGTTTACCTACACGAGCAAGGTCAGGACCAGTACGTTTAGAACCCCATTGGAAAGGGTGATCCCATACTGACTCGCCAGCTACAGAGTAGTGACCGTAACGCTCAACTTCGTCGCGAAAAGGACGGATCATTTGTGAGTGACAGTTGTAACAACCTTCACGTACATAAATGTCTCTGCCTTCCATTTCTAGCGCGTTAAGTGGGCGCAGGCCTTCAACAGGTTTAGTTGTATCGTCTTGGAACATTAGCGGAGTAATTTCAACTAATGCACCAAAACTAATAGCAAAAACAGTCAGAATAGCCATTAGGCCAACGTTCTTTTCTACTATTTCATGTTTGTTTTGTGAATTTTTATTGCTCATCATCTCACTCCGTTATGCTAATTGTGCTTGCGCGTCTAACTTCAGTGATTCTTTTTCAGCTGAAATTGTACGGAAAACGTTATAAGCCATAACTAACATACCTGTTACGATGAATACACCGCCTACAAAACGCATAATGTAGAAAGGATGCGACGCTTCTAAAGACTGAACAAAGCTGTACATTAATGTACCGTCAGAGTTAACTGCACGCCACATTAGACCTTGCATTACACCAGAGATCCACATTGCAACAATGTAAAGTACAACACCTACCGTGTGTAACCAGAAATGGGTATTAACCAATTTAACGCTGTACATACGACCTTGTGCGAATAACGCGGGGATAAGGTGGTAAATAGCACCGATTGAGATCATAGCAACCCAACCTAGTGCACCTGAGTGTACGTGGCCGATTGTCCAATCTGTGTAGTGAGATAACGCATTTACAGATTTAATTGCCATCATTGGGCCTTCAAACGTAGACATACCGTAGAAAGACAATGAAACAACTAAGAAACGAAGAACTGGGTCGGTGCGAAGCTTATGCCAAGCGCCAGACAGCGTCATGATACCGTTAATCATACCACCCCAAGATGGAACGAATAAGATAATAGACATAACCATACCTAAACTCTGCGTCCAATCAGGAAGTGCAGTGTAATGAAGGTGATGAGGACCAGCCCAAATATATAATGAAATAAGTGCCCAAAAATGAACTACCGATAAACGGTATGAGTAAACTGGGCGGCCAGCTTGCTTTGGTACAAAGTAATACATCATACCTAAGAAACCAGCAGTTAGTAGGAAACCTACAGCGTTGTGACCGTACCACCACTGAACCATTGCATCTACCGCACCTGCGTAAATAGAGTATGATTTAGTTAACGATACTGGTACTGCCATGCTGTTTACAATGTGAAGCACTGCAACAGTAATAATAAAGCCAGCGTAGAACCAGTTAGCAACATATATGTGCGACACTTTGCGCTTAATTAAAGTACCAAAAAATACTATTGCGTAAACTATCCAAACCACTGCGATTAAAATATCGATTGGCCATTCAAGTTCTGCGTATTCTTTTGAGCTAGTAATACCAAGAGGTAAAGTGATTACTGCTAGTACAATAACTAACTGCCAGCCCCAAAACGAAAAGGCGGCGAGTTTGTCTGAGAAAAGACGCGTTTGACAAGTACGTTGAACGACGTAATAAGACGTCGCAAAAAGTGCACTGGTACCAAATGCGAAAATTACTGCGTTCGTGTGTAACGGACGTAGTCGAGAGTAAGTTAACCATGGTGTATCAAAGTTAAGTGCTGGCCAAGCTAATTGGGCAGCAATCAGAACCCCAATACTCATGCCAACGATGCCCCAAATCACTGTCATAATAGCGAATTGGCGTACAACCTTATAGTTATACTCAGTTTGTGATGCTACTGTTTGGCTCATTTTCTGGCTTCCGCTGCAATAAATGCGTTTAGAAATGAATTACCCACTTTAAAAAAGTGGGGCCTACTATTTTTCTCAAGCGTGTTACCTAAAACGTTCAAAGCGTGAATGCTTCAGAAAACAAACTCGAGAAACCCTTATTTTTTGCGGGTGAAATGATAAATTTTTTGGCCTAAAAAAGATAGGTCAATTACATAAAATTATGACATCAATCAAACTTTGTGAGCTTGTTGTTTATTTTTTGATACAGTTTGTGCCTAATTTTCACTAATAGTAACACTCACACTTGTTATTTATAGTCGTGATTATTAGTATTTGCTTTTCTTTGGTGCGACATTGTTATGCTTATATATAGGTTAAGTTTATTTACAGCGTTGATTTTTATATTAACAGCGTGTGATTTTTCTCAAAGTTCAGGCGGCAAATTACCTAAAAACGCCGAATGTGAACCTAATCTGCCTTGTACTTTTTCAAATGGTGTTAAAGTATGGTTAAGTGAGCGAAGCCTTTCACCAGAGACTCCATTTACTATTTTTAGCGACTTACCTGCAAACATACAAATTGAAGATGCCAAGCTTAAAGGCATCACTATGTATATGGGCTACATTCCACAATTGTTCAAAAAAAATAATAATGTGTGGCAAAGCAATACGATGGTTGGTATTTGTTCAGAGCAAAACATGTTGTGGAGCTTAGAGCTAGTAGTAACAAACAACGCCACAGCACAAGTCGACACTCTCAACTATTATTTTTATGTCACTTACTAAATTTTATATTCCCTATACTGTACGTTTTTTACTTTATTAAGATCATTAAAACTCAGTGTCTGATTTAAATCTATACAATTTTCACTCGTGGTAAAAGTAACCCTAAAAAGTTCAATTTTTAATTGCCGCTGAATAAAAAACAAATCCAAAATTCCTTCCTAAGTAACCAATTAAGACTATTTAACCACTTTCTATGCATAAATATGGTTAGTAATTAACATATAGTTTTACGCTTTTAATAATCTGCTGTGATCAAGTTGTTAATTTGTGTGGTTTTGGCTCTAAACCCGCTTGATTACACTTAATTACAAAGTTGTTTAGTTTGATTTCAACTGTGTTTTTTATGTTTCATAACTAAAGTACCTTTTTGTTATATATGGGTATTTATTAATTAACATTGAAACATCATGTAACCTATGTACCTAAAATGGTTGTTCCGTTTTATCGTGTGTTATAAATTACACTACCGTTAAGTTTTCGTTCAGTTAAAGGCACCTAAGTTGCCCCCCTGACTCACTATTATAATAAAAAGTGAGCATTACCAATTAAGGTAAATTTCCAACAAGTAGGGTTTATTCATGAAAAAGTCAACTCTTGGTTTAGCTGTAATTGCAGCATTCCCAATGTTCTCAAGTGTGCAAGTTCTAGCCGCTGAAGATTCAGCACAAGCAATCGAAAAAATTCAAGTAACGGGTTCTCGCATTAAGCGTTCTGATATGGAAACCGCTAGCCCAGTTACGTTGATTGGTGCAGACGAAATCAGAGCTTCTGGTGCCACATCAGTTGATAGCGTGCTTCAACAAATGACTGCTACCGGTGGTGCAATGACTAACCCGGGCGTAAATAACGGTTCTGGTGGTAATGCATCAATTGACTTACGTGGTTTAGGTTCACAACGTACTTTAGTACTTGTAAATGGCCGTCGTATGATCAATTCAGGTACTGGTGCGGCTTCTACAGTTGATTTGAATACTATTCCAGTTTCAATGATCAAGCAAATTGAAGTACTTAAGGATGGCGCATCTGCTGTTTATGGTACAGATGCTGTTGCAGGTGTTGTAAACATCATTCTTAAAAACGACTTTGAAGGTCTTGATCTAAACGTTAATTCTGCAATGACATCAAAGCATGATGCTTCTGAAACGTCTATAGATTTCACTGTTGGTACTTCGTTCGATAAAGGTAATATCGTATTCGGTGCACAGTACACAAACCGTGGTGAAGCTAGTCAAGGTGATCGTGGATTTTCAAATTGCCCATTATTTGAAGGTGAAAACGGCCTTTTCTGCGGTGGTTCTTCGTTCAGTGAAGGCGGCCACATTTATAACGTAAACACTGTTGGCATAGCCAATAGCGATGGTGAGATTGAGCAGAAAGGTATAGCAAACGACAGTGGTTTAAGCAATCGTGGTGGTAGCTTACACCGTTTTACTGATGAAGCCGATGCTTACAACTACGCTGAGCAAAGCTATTTATATACACCAATGGAACGCTTAAATATTACAGGTGTAGGTACTTATGAGTTAAGTGATGACACTAGCCTTTTCAGTGAATTTACCTACACAAAACGTTGGTCTGAGCAACAGTTGGCACCACAACCAATTAATTTTGGTTTTACGTATGATGCAGCTATGGGCAATAGTTTATTAGGGCAAACGTATGACGAGCGCCAAGTCGTTGATGGTGCATTTGTAGAAGATGCAGATGGTAATTATGTAACCTCACCTACTAATTATGCTTATGGCGATGAAATTAGTTACCGCCGACGCATGACTGAAAGCGGTGCACGTGGTTTATCACAAACAGTAGATACTGTACGTATTGTTGTTGGTGCAGAAGGCGTTATCAGCGATTACTCTTGGGATTTCTCAGCTAATTTCGGTCGTAACGACTCTGTGGATAAACTAAGCAATCTTCATAACGTTTCTGCTATTAATTCAGCTATTGCCGATGGTACGTTTAATCCATTAGACGAAGCTGATTGGGCTCTTTCAAATGTACAAGATTACATTTACACGGAGCAGAATTCAGGTGGTAGCCAGTTATTTATTTTAGCTGCTTCACTTTCTGGTGAAATGTTTGAAATGCCAGCAGGTTATGCAGCATTTGCTGCAGGTGTTGAACATCGTCAAGAAAAAGCATGGTACACACCAGACTCAATCGCAGCACAAGGTTTAGGTAACGATCCACGCGTTGACGCTACTAGTGGTGGATTTGATGTAAATGAAGCTTATGTTGAGTTTGCAATTCCGTTGCTTGCTGACGCAGCTTTTGCTGATTCAATTGACTTTAGCGCGGCTGTTCGTGCGTTTGATTACAGCACATTTGGCTCTGATGAAACGTGGAAACTTGGTTTAACTTGGCGTGTAAACGACGAATTAATGCTACGTGGTGTTCGTTCAACAGCATTCCGTGCTCCTACAGTAGATGAGCTTTACTCTGGTAACGCTCCATCTTACGAGCAAGTTAGCTATCCAGGTGCAGATAGCCAAGCTGAAGTAACAGTAGGCGGCAATATAGATTTGACACCAGAAGAAGCAGATACGCTTACTGTTGGTGTAGTTTATGAGCCGCAGTGGTTTGAAGGTTTCTCAATGACTGTAGATTACTACGACATTGAAATCGAAAATGCCATTTCTACCTATAATAATCAATATGTTGTTGATCAATGTATTGGTAATGCTAACAGCAGTACTAATGCAATTTGTACAAGTACTTCTGCTGTATTCCAAGCTGATGGTCGTATTGTTTTCAATAACCAACTACGTAATATTGGCTCAGAGAAAACATCTGGTGTTGATTTAAATCTTACCTATGCATTTGAAGCGTTGGGCTTAAGCTGGAAGACAGGCCTAGATACAACTTATTTAGACGAATATGTTGTTGATACTGGTGCTGTTGTTGATTACTCAGGCTTCATTACTGGTGGTGCCGGTGGTTATGCAGATATTAAATCTAACTTTAACTTAAACGTTAAAGGTGATAATTGGGATGCAACATACGAAGCACGTTATATTGCAGGAATGGATAGCTTTGCATGTATTGGAGACGATACTTGTTTAGCACCTACAACTCCTTCTGTTGTATATCATGACATTAGTGCTTCATACATGATCAACGACGTATTAACGGTTTCTGCAGGCGTTAATAATATGTTTGATAAAGAGCCGCCATATTACTCAGGTAATAACGACTCAAATACTGACCCGTACACTTATGACACATTAGGTCGCCGTTTATTTGCTGGTATTAATATTAAGCTATAATCAGTATTTAAACCATATTAAGGCTCAGTTTGTACTGGGCCTTTTTTATTGAACAAAACAAAGGAGACAAGTACACTTAAGCGTATTATTAGAAGGAGAACTGATTGTTAAAGCAAGACGAAAACTTATCTTTTGTCATTGAACCAGAGCTCAGCCCGCGTGCCGAGCAGCGTATTGATCTGTATTTTTCTATTCCCAATGAAATGGGTATAAATCCGCAAACCCTCACTGAAGAATCTTACTTTAATAACAATTTTAAATCACACTTAGCCTATAACGCTAACAATATACACTTACCCTTAGTAAGAAGCCGTTTTGTTAGTAAAAATAAGGGTGAACAGCAAGATTACCGACAAAACCTTAATTTGTTTTGCTATCAGGTTCGCTTAGCGCTTGATGCTGATATACGTGATGCACTTAAAATTAATGATGTTGAAGATTTTTTCCAGCGTGCTATTGAGTTATTTGGGCAAAGTGAAGGGTTACTCAAAAAACTAAGGCGTTATACCCCTGATGATGAAAAACTGATCCCATTTTTCACTAACGCTGATAATTACTTAAGCTGGCATGTAGAGCAGTCATTTTTAAAATTATTAGACGAGGGTCCACGTAGTAGTGACTTTGCAAAAGAACGTAACGATTTACTGCAGTTTTGTAAAAATGAAAATAATTATCGTGGCGAAAAAAACTATAACTCCGAAACCACATTACAAGATGCAAACCGTATAACTAATAAAATGCGCCTGTTACAACGTCTAATAGAGCATGGCGTTATTTTACAGCGCCAAACACGGTTTCTTAATAGCTACCTCAAACGTTTGGTTAAAGGTACTGTGACTGCGGTTATTATGGCATTTGTAATGGTGGTTATTTTAAACGCTCGCTCAACCTTTACGGAGGTCACTGCCACGCTAATATTAATCCTAGGAGTTATTTATGGACTACGTGAGATATTCAAAGAAGATATAACACGGGTTATTTGGCGGGCTATTGTACGTGGCCGACCTAAGTGGCGTTTTAGTTTCAAAAACAGTATTAGCAAAGATAAAATTGCGAGTCAGTTTATTTGGCTTGAATATGTGCGCTTTAAAAATATACCGCAAGAAGTTAAATCAATTTTTTCAAAACGTCGACAGCAAAATAAGCAAGCTGCGCAGTGGCTGCACTTTGCAAGTGAAACGCGAGTAAGTGCAAAAGAGTTTTTACCAGGGTACGATACTCTCCAGCAAACATTACAATTTAACTTGGCGCCTTTTGCACGTTATTTAAAGCGTGGGGAAGGGAAGTTATATCACTTAGATAGTAATAAAATATCTAAACAGGGGGTAGAGCGGCGTTATCAGTTAAATATGGTACTTGTATTAACTGAGGAAGATAAAAAGCTTTACCAGCGCTATAAAATAACGCTAAACCGCAGTAAAATCATAAATATAGAACTTATTTACTCTAAAAAATAGGTTTATAGCCATACATTAAAAAAGGGGGATAGATAAAATCTATCCCCCTTTTTAAATTGTTAAAGCGTTATTTATTTAGCCAAACCATGCTTGCTATATAACGTCACTTTGTCTGAAACAAGTGTAATTTCGATATTTTTAGACTCGTCGCCCCATACACAGTTTGTGTGCAGTGTTTTTTCAACACAGTTACCAGCACTGCCTAAAATGGCTTCTACTTCAGTTTTGTCCATGCCTACTTTAATTTTTTCATAGCTTTCTAGATTTACTTTAGAACACGCGGCAAGACTTAGTGTAGCTGCGATGATAAGGAGTTTTTTCATTGTTATATCCTACTTAGTATTAATGTTTAAATTTTCTAATTTGGACAATCATGCCCATGCGAGGGTGATCAAAGTAATGTACTTCGCCACTTATTACACGTCTAAATTGTGAAAAGCGGGCTGATTCTATCTCGCCGTTTTCTAGCTTATGGCTAATGTCAAAATTAGCCGTAATGTATAAATAATGTCGTAAATGTATTTTAAATAAACCATCTAGCTCCCACTGCACATTTGCATTATCAGGGTCGTCGAATAGCGCTGGTTGCGTATTTAATAAACTTACAAAATCGGGGTTTGAATAACTAGGAATAGCATTGATGTCACTTTTAATGTGTTTGCCTGCTATTAAATGCATGCTCGGTGCTCGTGATTTACTGGCGCCTTCAAAGCGCCATCCAGTATGCAAAATAGGTGTTAATCCTTTTCGGTCGAGCTGACGCAGCTGAGTTTTAAACTTTAATTGTTCAGGTGCTAACAAATAGGTTTGCTGCATATGATCTTGCGCTGCTACTTGTGGCGTAACAGGTAGCTCATCATAACTTTGCATGTAATCAGTGCTATCGTCGCACACGCCAGACTGCGGGTTTGAGTTAACCAATGAATCGGTAAAAGAGTGCTTTTGAAAACGCACGTCGCCATCTATACATGCTTGCATTGCCTGCTCTGTATAAAGAGGTGTCATTAAATCTAGACTGTTTTTATCTTCAATAGCGTCGTGTTTAAGCGTAAAGTCCTCTTGTAAGTATGGCGCAGGGCGCTGCTTAAATACGAGTACTTCAACTTCAAACCAACGTTCTGCAAATGCAGTGCTGCTAAATAAGCAACATAGAACAATAAGCGATTTTTTTAGCAACATTAATGGCTAACCTTTTTTTCGAAATCTGCAATCATTGCAGTGACCATTTTTAAGCGTTCGCGAGCGTTAGCTTCACTAATTGCGAAGCGCAGTTTATTTGCGCCATCCATTTTGTACACCTTAGGTGCACTTTGTATCAAGCCAATGATGAAGCTAGGGTTAACTTTAGTGTTTTGACTAAACTCAAAATAGCCCCCCTTAGGATTAGCTTCAATTTTTGTTATACCTAAATTACTCGCTTGCATTTTAAGTTGTTGCAAACTAAATAGATTTTTAGCAGCGTCAGGCAGTAACCCAAAGCGGTCTATTAGTTCTACCTGTAATTCATCCATATCAGCAAGACTAGCACAACTTGCTACGCGCTTGTACATGCCAAGACGCGCATTAACATCATGAATATAGTCATCTGGCAGTAATGCAGGGAGTTTTAAATCTACTTCTGTTTGTTTTTGTAATAGGTTTTCAAGGGTTGGTTCTTTGCCTTCACGTAGTGCATTTACGGCTTGTTCAAGCATTTCCATGTATAAACTAAAACCAATAGTTTGCATTTGCCCTGATTGATCGTCACCTAATAACTCACCGGCACCGCGTATCTCTAAATCATGAGTTGCTAGTGCAAAGCCTGCACCTAAATCTTCGAGTGACTCTATAGCTTGCAAGCGTTTTGATGCATCTTTAGATAAAGATTTAGGGTCGCCCGTTAACAAATAAGCATACGCTTGGTGATGGCTTCGTCCTACACGTCCTCGTAATTGGTGTAGCTGAGCAAGGCCAAGTTTATCGGCTCTGTCCATAATAATGGTGTTTGCAGTGGGTACATCTATACCGGTTTCGATAATAGTGGTACACACCAGTACGTTGTATTTTTGGTGGTAAAAATCAGCCATTATTTGCTCAAGTTCTTGCTCGCGCATTTGCCCGTGAGCTGAGGTCACACTTGCTTCTGGCACCCACTCACTAATTTCTTGAGATACACGCTCAATAGTTTCTACATTGTTATGTAAAAAGTATACTTGGCCACCGCGTTTAATTTCGCGCAAAATAGCCTCTCGTATCAAGTCACTATCTCGTTGGCGCACAAACGTTTTAACAGCTAATCGCTTAGCTGGCGGGGTCGCAATAATAGATAAATCACGCATACCACTCATCGCCATATTCAAAGTACGAGGTATTGGCGTTGCAGTTAATGTGAGTATGTCTACATCAGCACGTAGCGCTTTAATTTTTTCTTTTTGGCGAACACCAAAGCGATGCTCTTCATCAACAATAAGTAAGCCTAGGTCACTAAAATTAATGTCTTGCTGGATGAGTTTATGGGTACCAATAACTATATCTAACTTACCATCAGCCATTTTTTCAAGAGTGTCTTTTTGCTGCTTGGTTGAGTTAAAGCGCGAAAGTACACCTACTTCGATTGGAAAGTCAGCAAAGCGGTCTTTAAAGTTTTCATAGTGTTGTTGCGCAAGCAAAGTGGTAGGCACTAATACAGCAACTTGCTTGTTATCGTTAACAGCCACAAAAGCAGCGCGCATGGCTACCTCTGTTTTACCAAATCCTACATCACCACATACTAATCGGTCCATGGCTTGCTTTGATTGCATATCGCCAAGTACCGCTTCTATTGCATTACGCTGATCGTCGGTTTCTTCAAACGGGAAACTGTCGCTAAATTGACGATATGATTGTCCATCAAGGCTAAATTTATTACCCGGTTTGGCTTGTCGCTGAGCATAAATATCAAGCAGCTCTGCTGCTACGTCTCTTACCTTTTCAGCTGCGCGCTTTTTAGCTTTTTCCCACGCGTCTGAGCCTAATTTGTGTAGCGGGGCACTGGCTTCTTCACCCCCTGAGTAACGGCTAAGCATATGCAGCGCTGATACTGGTACATAGAGTTTAGCTTCACTGGCGTAGGTGATAGTGACAAACTCAGTAATAACACCTGCGGCATCTATTGTTTGCAGCCCTTGGTAGCGGCCAACACCATGATCTAGGTGAACAATAGGTTGACCTTCTTTAAGCTCGGCTAAGTTGCGTATAAGTGCATCTTGGCTTGCTTCGTATTTGTGTTTACGACGCCTGCGCTGCGATACTTTAATACCTAATAATTCTTGCTCGGTGATAATAGCAAGGCTTGGCTTAGTGCCAAGGACCACACTTTGCTCAAGCGGGCTTACAATTAAACCTACGTCGCTGTCGCTTTTTGTAAATTGCTCTAGCGTGTCAAACTCTTTAAATTTAATGCCACTTGGTTTTAATACACTTAATAGTGATTCTCGTCGTCCGTCTGACTCAACACTTAGTAAAATACGGCCTTTGTTCTTTTTTTGCTGGGCAACGTAATTTATAAATGCACCATATGGTTCGTGTTGTTTGTGATCAATACGAATGGCAGGTAATTCACTAACGCTTAGATTTTTATTGCCAGCTTTAGTGCCAAGCTTAGCGAGTGATAAACGAATACGAGAAAACTCACCTAAGTTAGAAAACAACTCATTAATTGGCTGATATAACTCTGTTGGCTCTAACAATGGGCGTAGTGGATCTACTCGGCGATTTTCGTAGCGGACATTTACGTCGTGCCAAAAGTTATCTGCAGCATGCTCTAAATCGCCAAGTTGCATTACTGTGGTTGTATCTGGCAAGTAATCAAAAATAGTGGCGAGTTTTTCAAAAAACAAAGGCATGTAGTATTCAATGCCAGCAGGCCAAGTACCTTTACTCACTTGCATGTAAACAGAGTCTTGCTCTGAGCTTGCACCAAACTTTTCTCGGTAATTTATTCTAAAGCGTTCTACGTCGGCTTCGTTTGTAGGAAATTCGTGAGCAGGAAGTAATTCAATTTTATCTACTTTTTCGTCAGAGCGCTGGGTTTCTACGTCAAATAAGCGAATGGTATCTAGTTCGTCATCAAAAAAGTCGAGCCTAAATGGGTGCGGGCTACCCATAGGGTATAAATCAACAATAGAGCCGCGAATAGCATACTCGCCGTGCTCCATAACTTGTTGTACATGTAAATAACCAGCTTGCTCTAAGTTGCTGCGCAAATTATGAGTGTCGAGTTTATCGCCTACTTTAAAGTTAAGAGTAGAGCCGTAAATAAATGAAGCAGGCGCAGTACGAAGCATTAATGTAGATACAGGAACAATTAAAACGCTTTGTTTTTCGTTTTTAAGGGTATTAAGTGTGGCTAAACGCGCTGAAATTATATCTTGATGCGGAGAGAAGTGATCGTACGGTAAGGTTTCCCAATCAGGAAAAACCATGACCGGATTATCGGGTAATAGGTATTCAAGCTCTGTTTCAAGGCGCAAAGCACTTGGCGTATCAGGTGTTACAATTAAAACCAAGTCATCTTGTTGTTTTACGCCCTCAGCAATGGCAATACTTAAACCACTGCCACTAAGCTGCCCCCATTGAATTTTATCTTTTTGAGATTTTACCCACGGCAAGGCTGCCCATTGCTCAAACGCCATTTATTACTCCATTTATAATTTGGCGCTTAATACATAAGCGCCATAATATTATTTACCCAGCGCAGTTTACTTAGTCTCGGTATATTTTTGTTAGGTCTTGGTAATGATCAATTCTGCGGTCGCGTAAATACGGCCAGATACGTCTTACGTTTTCTGAGGCTTTTTGATCAAGTTCTACCACTAATATTTTTTCATCAGTGTTATTGGCCTCTGCCAATATTTCACCTTGGGGGCCTGCAATAAATGAGTTGCCCCAAAATTGAATGCCCTCACTTTGTGCACTTGGATCGCTTTCATGGCCTACACGGTTACAGCTAATAACAGGTACACCATTAGCAACAGCATGCGCACGCTGAACAATAACCCATGCATCTTTTTGACGAGTCTGCTCGGCGCTATCATCACGCGGATCCCAGCCGATTGCAGTTGGGTAAATTAAAATTTCAGCACCAGCCATTGCCATTAAGCGCGCTGCTTCCGGGAACCATTGGTCCCAACAAACTAATACGCCTAATTTACCTACAGAGGTTTGAATAGGCTCAAAACCTAAGTCACCTGGGGTAAAATAAAATTTCTCGTAAAAACCAGGGTCATCAGGAATGTGCATTTTGCGGTATTTACCAGCAATGGTGCCGTCTTTTTCAAGGACTATAGCGGTATTGTGATATAAACCTGTTGCACGTTTTTCAAACAAGGAGGCAACAATGACTATCCCAAGCTCTTTGGCAAGCTCGCCTAAGGTATTGCTACTTGGGCCCGGAATTGTTTCAGCTAAATCAAATACGTCTACGTCTTCTGTTTGGCAAAAGTAAAGGCTGCGGTGTAGCTCTTGTAAAACAACTAGCTGTGCCCCTTGCTGAGCGGCATCGCGAATTCCGGCAATTGATTTTGCCATATTTTGTTCTGCGTTATCGCTGTTAGATTGTTGTACTAAGGCTACATTTAATTTTGCAGGGCTTATCATTGTGCTGCTCCAGCTAAAAATCCACGAGGCAGTTGCATGGTAATACAGTGCAAACTGCCAAATTGTTCAATAATAGGTTGGCAATTAATGCCAATAATCTCATGCCTTGGATACGCCTTTTGAATTTGCGACAGAGCAAGTTCATCATTGTCATCGTTATAAGTAGGTACTAGTACCGCGTTATTTATAATTAAATAGTTAGCGTAGGTTGCAGGCAAACGCGTATTTTCATTATCGTACGCTGCTTTTGGCCAAGGCAATGCAATTAGAGTATATGGGGTGTCATTTGCTGTTTTAAAGCTCTTTAGCTGTTTTTCCATCGCGCTTAAGGCGCTAAAATGTTCATCATTTTCATCATCACACTTTACATATACCAGTGTGTTATTAGGGGCAAAACGTACTAAGGTATCAATGTGGCTATCGGTATCATCACCCGCTAAATAGCCATGATCTACCCATAAAAAGTCGGTAGCGCCCAAATGGCTTTTTAAAAGGGTCTCTATGTCGTCAGCTGATAAATCAGGGTTACGGTTTTTATTGAGTAAACATTCGCTAGTTGTAAGTAAAACGCCGTGTTCGTTTATTTCAATACCACCGCCTTCAAGCACCATATCAACGGCTTGATACTGGTTATTTGTACTGCTAAGCGCTTTTACCAAGCTTTTGTTAATTTGATTATCAAGTGTGCTTTCAAACTTATTGCCCCAACCATTAAATGTAAAATCAACCACGTTTAGCTCAAGTGGATTGTTTATTGATGCACACGTTAAAGGGCCATGATCGCGTGCCCAAGTATCATTTGTAGGGGTAACTACAAAATGAACACGGCTTAAATCAATTGAGGCGTTTTTAAGCAGCGCTGTTATGCTAATTTTTAATGCTTCACTGTGGGCAACTATTACAAGCTGTTGTCTGTGCGTTATCTGTTTTGAAAGCTCAACATAAACGGGTTCTACACGTGCTAAATTATCAGCCCAATCGGTGTCTTTATGCGGCCAAGTTAGCATTACAGCATCTTGCTCAGCCCATTCTGGTAAAAGTCTAAAGTTCATGAAATTTTGATACAAATTAAGGTGTCGCTAGTTTAGCATTTTACGTAAATATGTCAGCTAATTATCACTTTTTGGCTCAGCATTAACTTGGTCAAGTTCTTGGCGTTTTTTTAGTTGGCGTGTTTGGGCGTGTAAGCTTGCTCTTACTACAAGCTCTTGGTCGGTAGTTCTGATTGATGTAAACAGCATAGTGTATTGATAATGTTCATTATCTTTTTTCTCAACAGCAACTATCTCAGTGTAACAATACACTGCAGACGCTTCGTGGTGCAAAAATAGCTTTGTTCTAAACGCTTGGCCAATTGAATAAACGTCTGAGGAGGTAAAGCGAATACCGCCACCGCCATAGCTGTCACATTGAATGGCACTATCTTGTGCTTGCTCAGAGGCTAAAATATGGCTCATAATTAAATCAATTTTACGAGACTGCGCTTGTAAAAAGACGGCTAGTTCTTGCGCAACATCACCTAAATTTCTAAGCGGGCGTAATGAACTCTGCTCAAGCTCGCTTACCTCATTAGCTAATCTAAATAGGGGAGGGATGTCGTCTTCAAGTTCAAGCTGTGTTTTGGGAACCTGATTGTCAGATACCGCGAATAAATTCACTCTTATACTTTCATTTATTTGAAAATACTCTTCAAACTCGCTTAACCTTTGGCTTTTCATAACTGTCTCCACTACGCATTAACTAACACTAACTTTGGATACTAAATCCATATTAAGAAGCTATTTAAAGCGATAATTTTATTGAATTTACTCTGACATTTTCCGCAATTTCACTTTATTTACACTGAAATGTATTAAGTTAAGAAGGTATATTTAAATATCATTATAGTTCAATATGTTAGTTACATCCTTAACCAATTTCAGGCTAATTAAATAGTAGCGTTATGAGGGAGAAATTACTAGCAGTTAAAAATAGTAAATACATTGATTGGCCTATACTTTGATAAGCAAGTTTGCCCAAAAAAAGCGGCCAATGTCATCCTGACATCGGCCGCTTGGGTATTGATTAATTAGCGTATAAACGTGCTTACTTAAGTAGAGCGACTAATTCATGTAAATCTTTCACAACGTGATCTGGTTTTTTTGCAAGTGGGTAAAGTGCTTTACCTGGGCGTGCAATAAACGTAGTTTGTAATCCGGCTTCTTTAGCGCCTGCTACATCCCAACCATGTGCTGCTACCATCATTGCTTCATTTGGCGCTACATTTAACTTTTTAAGTACCCACTCGTAAGCACGTAAATCTGGTTTGTATATTTTAATATCTTCAATGCTGTAACGTGCGTCAAAGTAAGACATTAAACCAGCGCTTTCAAACTGTGCCTTAACACCTTTGTTTGAAGAATTTGTAAGGCTTACTAACTTATAGCCCTGTGCTTTAAGTTTTGCCAGTCCTTCTTTAACATCGTTATGTGGTGGGAGTGTTAAAAGCGGAGTAACAATGGCTGTTTTTGCTTGTTCACTTGTTATGTCTATATTGTTGTTTTGTGCCACCATCATTAGCGATGCCACACCAATTTGACCAAAATCATGGTAACTACCGCTTACTGTATCTACTAATGAATTGTGCAACATGGTAGAAAACCATAAAGGCAATAAATCTTCACGGCCGCCTAGGGCTTTACCAATTGAGGTACGCATTGATGTTAAATCAAGGAGTGTTTCGTTCACATCGAAAATAAGTACTTTAGGTTTTTCTTGAGTTTTCATTTCATCAGCCATCGCATAGCCAGAAACTAAGCTTGAGCCGACAAGTAGTGAAAGAGTAAGGTTTTTTAACGATTTTAAAATAGACATTAATTTTGCTCCGATTCGAGTGCTGCCATAATATCAATAGGCTCTGCACGTAGGGTGTAGTCTTCGTTTAAGAATGCGTAAGTAATAACACCTTCTTGGTTAATTACGTATGTAGCGGGTAGTGGTAATTTAAAGCTTTTATCACCGTAGTAGTGCTCAAAATCAATTCCAAACTGTGTATAAAGTGCTTGAATGCGCTCATCGAGTGTAAACAATAAGCCAAACTGCTCTGCTACTTTATTACTCACATCTGACAGTACATCGAAATCCAGTTCATTTTTTTGTGTAGTTGAGAGCGTTTCATCTGGCAGCTGTGGTGAGATAGCAATTAACTGGGCGCTTTGTGTTCTAAATTGTGGCAAGTAATTATTAAGTGCTTTTAGCTCTAAATTACAATAAGGGCACCAACCACCACGATAAAAGCTAACTATTACTGGGCCTTTATTCAATAAATCATTAAGCTCAATATTTTCACCTTTGTGATTTACTAAGCTAAAGTTTTCTACCTTTGCACCAATTTGTAAGGCGTTATCTTTAATATGCTGAGCAATAAGCTCCTCATTTGTTGTGTCCATTAATGCGAGTACATCAGCAGGTAATTTTGCTTCTTTTTGCACATTGTATGCATCTATTTGTGCTTTTAAACTCATTACTAAATCTCAAATTAAAACATATTGCGATTATGTGTGTTCTAGTTATTTAAATAAACATTGCAAAACTGAAAGCTTCATTCGAAAATGTTAAACATTGAAAACATACCTAAGCTAGCCAATGTATAATTTAAGTGACCTAGAAACCTTTATTGCTGTGGTAGAAAATAAAGGGGTATTAGCTGCAGCGCGTGAGCAGCGACTATCACCCGCAACTGTAAGTCATAGGCTCAGTAAACTAGAGCGAGAACTTGCCACTGTTTTAGTATTTAGAGACAGTAGGAGAGTTAGGTTATCCCCAGCTGGAGAGTTATTTTATAGCCGAGTGGGGGCAATAATAGAAGCTTTACACGACGCTGAGCACAGTATTGGTGCCCGAAGCTCATCGGTAAGTGGGTTGTTGCGCGTTACTATGCCGCCTTGGATTTTTTCAAAATATGTAATGCCAAAACTGACTGAATTTGAAAGTAAGTATCCACAACTTAAACTCGACTTTCTAATAACCGATCATTTTGTAAATGTTGTGGATGATGCACAAGATGTAGCGATACGAGTGGGTGCATTAACTGACTCAGGACTGCTTTCTCGTAAACTAGTGAATAATAGCCGTTTACTTTGTGCCGCGCCTAGTTATATAAAAAAGCATGGAATGCCTACAACGCTTGCGCAACTAGAAAAGCATTACTGGGTATGCTTACCTTGGCAAAGGCAACTTAAGTTATTTGATGAGCAAGGTGGTATAAATACGTTTAATGCAAAAACACGTTTTACTATTTCTAATTCAGATAACATGACGCAGGCGGCCATTTCTGGCCATGGTATTGCTATAAAATCAAAGATAGCGATAGATGAAGAACTCAAAAGTGGTGCGCTGGTTGAAGTTATGCCACAGGTTATGGCGCAAAGTGACGCACCTGTTTGGTTTTTACGCCCACAAAACAGTTTAACAACCCGTAAAACAGATGTGTTTTATGAATTTATGAAATCGCTATTCGTTAGCTGCGAATAATTTATTATATCCGCGCGTTAACCCTAACATAAATAAAAAACCAAATAACTCAGCAAGCACTGCAATTATAATGGCGCTAATAACTGCCGCTATTATTGAGTCTTTTTTTAGTATTATCTGGCCTTCAAAGCGCTGCCATACTTGTTGCTTTATATCGTTTAAGCTACTCGTGAGAGTAAAAATGTAAGGCGATTGCTCAAATTGTTTAACCGCTGACTCAAGAGATTGCTGGCGCATGTTAAGCATGCTGATATGTTCAGCGCCTTTACCAACAATGTCATCCCCTAGATTTTTATAGTGTTTTATTAGCTTGTTTAAATCATTTTTAAAGTATTTTTTGGCATCATTTTTAAACGGAGAAATTGCGTTATTTGCTTCAATTAATTGCGCATTAAGCGCTTGCCCAAAATCGGTCACAAAGGCCGGAATTTGTACCCCTAGCAGCAACCCGCATGCAAAAAAACTAAGCCGAATATAATCTAAAAATTTACTCATTTATCTTCTTATCCATTTAAATAACCCCAAATTAACATTTGAGCTTGTTTTTATGTCAAAAACTCGTAACCTATCGGTAATAAAAATAACAACAGGTGCGTGTTAAGGATGACGAAAAAAGTAAAAGTTACGTCAACATTTGTTGATATTTCAAAGCAACTAAAACGCTTTGTGTCGCGTATAGTTCAGCCCGACGATGTAGAAGACATTGTGCAAGAAACCTTTATAAAAAGCTATGAGGCTGATTTAAAACAAGACATCCAGTTTACCCGCAGTTATATGCTTAAAACAGCAAAGCACTTAGCACTTAACCATATTGCTAAATGGGACAACAAATTTAATGATTCGTTAGAGCACGATAACGAATTACCCGTATTACTCAAATCAATGCAGCTTGAAGATGAATACACATCTAAAGAGCGCTTTTTACTTTTTTGTAGAGCTACAGAGCAATTAAGCTCGTCTATTCGCAAATGCTTTATATTAAAAAAAGTCTACGGTATGAGCCAAAAAGAGATAGCAGAACAAATGCAGCTAAGTCAAAGCACTGTTGAAAAGCATATTGCAAAAGGATTATTACAGACCACGCTTTATATGCGCGAGCATGAACACAGTGGTGAAATGCGCCCTAAAGCACAAGCTCATCCTATATCAGTGGGGAGGGTTGCAGAATGAGTAATGTTCATCAATTTAATTCAAAAGATCTTATTTTAGAAAAATCATGTGATTGGATAAGCGCCATTGATAGGGGGTTAACCGATGATGAAAAAGAGCAATTTAAATTATGGATGATGCAAAGTACAGCTCACCAAGATGCTATTTATGAATTAGCCCAATTGTGGGATGAATTATCTGTATTAAATGAGTTAAGTAATTTATTTCCTCACCATAACAGCGCTAAAGAATCTAAAAAGAAGTGGATGTTTTCATACTCAATTGCTGCAAGTTTATTTGCTGCATTAATGGTGTGTAGTTACTTATTAATTAATTTAGAAAGCGGGTATAACCAGGAGCAGGCTAGAATAAATTACACCAAAATATATAAAACTAAGGTTGGTGAGCAGGCCACTTATGTACTGCCCGATGGCACCATAGTACAGCTTAACACCAATAGTTTACTAGAAGTTGCATATAGTAAAGGACGCAGACAGTTGTTACTAAGCAAAGGGGAGGGGCGTTTTAATGTAGCAAAAGACGCAACACGTCCGTTTAGTGTTATGGCAGGTGATAAAAGCTTTACGGCACTTGGCACGGTGTTTAATGTGCAGCGCAACACGTCATCAGATTTAGAGCTTGTGGTGACCGAGGGCAAAGTTATGATTACTGACCCTAGCGTAGCAGTTGAAGCGAACGACTTTAAAGATTATCAGCAAGCAGATAATAGCAATCACAAAGTACGTCAAATTAACGCCAATATTGTTATCTCTGGCGAAAAAGCAATTATAGAGCAAAGTGTTACTAAACCTATTACTCAGCTTTCGATGGGTGATGTTCAACGTGATTTAGCTTGGCAAAATGGCATGCTTATTTTTAATGGTGAACAACTGAGTGACGCACTAAATGAAGTTAGTAGGTACACTTCGACTCGATTTGAGTTGTCGTCTGATGAGTTGGCAAGTATCAAAGTAGCCGGTGTTTTTAAAGCGGGAGATGTTGAAGGTTTATTAGAAAGCTTACAAACTAATTTTTCGATTGAACATGAGCGTTTAGGTGAGCATGTAGTAACGCTAAAACACCATACAAAGTCATAAGTAGACGTTATGCACATCAAATTAATGTTAGCTAAAGTTGCAACTATAAATACAGTAAGTAAAAAAAACATTAAAAAAAAGAAAGCATTTAATAGAGGATTTCTGTTTGTCAGCTGTTTATATAAGTTGCGCAGTAACCAAACGCATTTATTGAGTGGTTTAAGTGTGCTTGCTCCAGCTTTATTTAGCTTAAGTGTGCAAGCTGCAACTCAAACTACTGGGCAAATGGTGCAATTTGATATAAAAGCGCAGCGAGCAGATAAAGCCTTAATTGAATACGCTAAACAAACTGAGCAAACCGTGGTTTTCTCCTTTGAGTTAGCGAAGCAGTATAACGCAAATTCGGTTTATGGATTTTACACTCAGTTAGATGCACTTGAAGCATTACTAGGTGGGACTGAGCTCGATGCGGTTGTTGATCAAAATGGTTTACTGAGTATAAAACTCAAACAAATCAACAGGAATGATAACAACATGATGAAGCTTTCAGCGGTCAGTGCAGCAGTATTACCAGCTTTACTTGCAGCAAACTCGCAAGGTGTAAATGCAGCAGAAGAAGTTGCTCAAGAAAAAATCGAAAAAATTGCTATTGTTGGTAGCCGCGTAGCGGGCCGTTCAGTAGAGGATTTACCTGTCCCAGTAGATATTTTAAGTGCCGAAGCACTTGAAAATACAGGCCAAACAGAAGTTGGCCGTATGCTGCAATCTATTGCACCTTCATTTAACTTTTCAAGTTCGTCAATTAGTGACGGTACCGATGCATTAAGACCTGCAACATTACGTGGTTTAGGTCCAGATCAAACACTCGTATTGATCAACGGTAAACGTCGCCATCAAGCAAGTATCATTCATATTAATACATCGGTAGGCCGTGGTACTGCGGGTACCGATATGAACGCTATTCCAGCATCGGCTATTAAACGTATTGAAGTACTTCGTGATGGAGCTGCAGCACAATATGGTTCTGATGCTATTGCGGGTGTTATTAATATTGTACTTAAAGATGCGAGCGAAGGTGGCAAAGCGGCCATTAATTACGGCGAGTATTCAGAAGGTGATGGCGAAACAATTAACATTGATTTCAACAAGGGCTTTGCATTAGGCGATGATGGTTATTTAAACACCACAATTAATTATCGTGACCGCTCGCCTACAAACCGTGCAGGTTTACATGGCTCATGTCAGTTTTACGGCTGTACTGAGTTAAGTGATGGCACTTTACTTGCCGGTGATCCGCGTGAATTAACGGTTGATAGAGACACGTTTAGAATAGGTGATGCAGACTCTCAGCAATTTGGCTTAACCATTAATACGGGTTATGAGTTAGGTGATGGCGAGCTTTATGGCTTTATTACGTACTCAACGCGTGATAATGAATCAGCAGCATTTTTCCGTCATAATGCAAATGCGGGCGGTAACCCTGTATTACAAGACAATGATGCGACTATCCCATTAGGCTTTTTGCCAAAAATTAATACAACAATTGATGATGTGTCATACAACTTTGGTTATAAAACTGAATTTGATAACGATGCTAGCTTAGATTTGTCGTACACATACGGTGAAAATAGCATTGATTACACAACAAGCGACACAATTAACGCCTCTTACGCTAACTTTTTACGTTACGATCAAGGCTTAAGCGCTGCAGATATCCGTACTACTATTCCTCGTGAAGCGTATGCTTATGGCATGGAATTATCACTGCAAACAATCAATATTGATTTTACTAAAAACTTTGATGATTACTCACTTGCTATGGGTGCTGAAATTCGTACTGATGAGTATCGAATTTTAGAAGGCAGTGAATATGCATATCGTGATTACGACACATTAAATGGAGTTAGTATTTATAGTGGTTTGAGTGGCGGTGTAGGCTCTGAAGATGCATCTGGCGGTACACAAGGGTTTGGTGGTTCTTCTCCTGCATCGTCAGTTGATGAGTCACGAGATGTAATTTCGTTTTACCTAGATGCGGAAACTTACATTATTGAAGATGTTATTTTATCGGGCGCACTTCGCTACGATAACTACAAAGGCTTTGGTGACACTGTAAACTTTAAACTTGCAGGTAATTGGGCTGTTACTGACGATATTTCATTACGTGGTGCATTAAGCTCTGGTTTTAGAGCGCCTTCAATGCAGCAATTATACTTTAATAACATTAGCACACAGTTTGTAGTTGCAGAAGATGGTTCTTTAGTTGCTGAGGAAGTAGGTACATTTAGAAATGACTCTACACTTGCACAAAGTTTAGGTATTCCAAAACTAAAAGAAGAAAAATCGCAAAACCGCAGTTTAGGTATTGTTTACAACGTAACAGACAGCATTAATGTAACTATTGATTACTACTCAATTGATATTGACGACCGTATTGTAATTAGTAACCGTTTAGGCAAAGGGCTTTCTTCAAGCTTAGATGCTGCACTACTTAGCTCAGGCGCAGGCGCTGGCCAATTTTTCTTAAATGGTGCAGATACTGAAACTTCGGGTATCGATTTTGTTGCAACATGGAACACCGAAGGTTTTGGTGGCACCCTTGATTTTACCCTAGCGGCTAACTTTACTGAAACTGATGTTGTATCGTTATTTACGCCATCAGGCTCAGGCCTCGAAACAGTGCCAGTAGAAGATGTATTCTCTGATCAAGAAATTTCGATTATTGAAGAATGGCAACCAGAGGATCGCATTAACTTAAGTGCGCTTTATCAACGTGATGATTGGACAGTAAACTTATCACTTAACCGTTTTGGCGAGTACACAGTGGAAGATGGTGGTCGCCAAACTTACAGCGCAGAAATATTAACTGATGTTAAAGTTAATTACTTTGTTACTGAAGATTTATCGGTAAACATTGGTGCAAACAATTTGTTTGACGTATACCCAGATAAAAACGAAATTGGTAACTCTCGCTCAGGGACTATTGTAGATGCAAACGGCAATACGATTGTCAGCAGTTCAGGTGTATTTGAATACTCACGTCGCTCAGCGCCATTTGGTTTTAATGGTGCGTACTACTATGTAGGTGCAGAGTACCGCTTTTAATTAATAACACTCCCTTTCGTTATTTAACTCAAAGGGCCGCAAGGCCCTTTTTTTGGTTTACCATCAATGTATAACTACATTATTTAGATACTAAGCTAATAGTGTAATCTTCATACTCTTTAATATTATCCATTACTCTCATTAATGTATTATGTTTACTATTTTCGTGAGCCTTAATAAGTACAGCACTTACTTTGTATTTAGCCGCAAACATCGCAAGATTATTGGACACTTGTTCTAAGATTTATTAATCTGCCAGAAAAATACACCGCATTATGTTCATCAATATTAAAAGTGGCACTTTTAGTTTGTTTATTGATGGTGGGTTTATCAAATGGTCGTTGTATTTCAATGGCCATAGGTTTAACAAATGATGTAGTAACAATAAAAAATATCAATAAAATAAATACGATATCTAACATTGGTGTCATATCTACATCAGCATTATTTTGAGCTGTTTTATTTTTCATATTGGACCTTAACGTTAATCAAATGCTGCGGCGCCACAGCAAGGAATTAGGTACCTGTTACTAAAACTAGCACAGTAAAAATAGAGTGTGGTTAAATAAATATTCTATTAAAGTTAATAGTTTGTATTGGTAATGTGTGTTTATTAGGGGGTAATTAGAGCTTATTGCTCTTTATTAATTTAAGTATGTTGAATCTAGGTGAGTTTAATCTAGGCGCGGGATTAGAGTGTAATGAGCTAATAGTTGCTTCTACATAATTGGAATAAGAAGCCGAGTAAGGGTTCGTGTTCTGCTCATGCCATTACTTGGCAATAAAAACCCAGCTAAAATGCTGGGTTGTAGTATAGGCTATTGCATTTAGTGTTTTTGCATACGGCTCATTTCAGCATGACAGCTTTGCATCGTTAATAAGGTTTTAGCAAGAGCTGCTTCACAGTCAGCAGGTTGCGGCTTATCCATTGCAGTTTTAATTTCGTCAAGCGTCTTATCCTCAACTTCTTCAAGCTCTTTTACGTATGTACTATCGTTATGCGAGCTAAAAGTTGTTAGCAGTGATGTATAAGCACGTCTTGCTTCAACGGCAAAAGATGAGCCGTCTTCTCGTTCACCTTTTTCGTTAATTGCATAAGGTTGTAAGCGTTCTACACTCACTTTTCGGGCATCTATCATACGTTGAAAAAGTGCACCAATAGCAGGGTCTTCTACCTTCTCTTGTGCTTTTTGATAAAAATCGATGCCGCTGTTCATAACTTGGATGATGTCAGTAATATGATTTACTTCTGTTCCTTGATGGGTGTTCATAATGACCTCTTTTATTAAATGAATGTATCGTTCAATTTAATAAAAGCAAAGCACGTTCCAATGTTTTTTATTTTATTTAACTGCTTGATATGCAATGGTTTAAATGGGTTTTATGGATTGCTAGGCTTAGGTGAGTAGATCAAACCTAGCAATTTTTACATTATGTCGTGTAATAAGGTTATTTAAGCTCTTCAGCTACTTCGGCTACTTTTTGACGAAGCCAAATATGGCTAGCATCACGATGTAAAAGCGGGCTCCAAATCATATCCAGCTCAAACGGCGGGATAGGAAACGGTGGCTCTAATATTTTAAGGCCCGGATCATCTAAATAAATATTAGCGGCTTTTGAGGGTAAGGTTGCAATTAAGTTTTTCTCTTTCGCTAGGTGAATAGCTACATGGTAATTACGCGTAAAGGTGGCAATGTTGCGATGTTTTCCAAAGTGAGCGAGCGCTTCGTCAACCCAACCTAGTTTTTGAACATCTTTAGGGTCCATACCCACACCTACACCAAAACCTGTTTTACTTACCCATATATGGCGAGCTTTTAAATAGCTGTCGAGACTGAAATTTTCAATAATTGGGTTATCTGCTTTTACCAAGCAACAAAAGCTGTCTTTCCATATACGTTTATGGTGAAAAGATTGCGGTAAATTTTCAAAGCGATTAATAGCCATATCTACTTTACCATTTTCAACATCATGAAACGTTACATCACTGGGTGTAAGTATATCTAAGGTTGTATCGGGGGCTTCTTCATGTAATTTACTTAAAAGCTTTGGCGCTAGTGTACTGGCTGCGTAGTCGCTCGCCATTATTCTAAACACACGTTTACTTTGGCTTGCTTCAAACTCGCGATTAGGCGCAAGGGTTTCTTCAAGGGTCATTAGTATGCCACGAATAACCGGTTGAAGTTCAATAGCGCGCTCAGTAGGTACCATACCATCGCTAGTACGTACTAAAATGGGGTCGTTAAATAAGTTACGTAGACGTTTAAGCCCATTACTCATTGCAGGTTGCGTTATGCTTAGCTGATTGGCAGCACGCGTTACGTTGCATTCTCGTAGTAATGTGTCGAGGTAAACCAGTAAATTTAAATCTATTTTACTTATATTCATTGTGTGTGTCCTTTAGCGCTTACCAGTGGTGAATAAAGCGCTGTGCTGTCGGGTAAGGGTAAATATGACTTACCTGCCCATTTTTTATATTTTGTTGTGCTTGCTTCCAATAACTAACATCTATTAGTTCTGGGTGAGTGCTGAGTAAAAACTTTTTATACATAGGGTTTGGCATTACAAATGTACAAAGTTGCTCTGGAAATACATCTTGTGGAGCAACAGAATAACTTTGCTCATCGGTTAAGTAATCGTCGTAGCTTTTGGCCTTTGGTAGGGCTCTAAAGTTCATATCTGTTAAGTATTGAACTTCATCGTAATCATAAAAGATAATGCGTTTATGCTTACTAACGCCAAAGTTTTTTAAAAGCATATCACCGGGAAAAATATTAACGGCAATCATTTCTTTTAACGCTTGGCCGTATTCTTCTATTGCGTCAGCCGCGCTTTCTTCGCTGGCACTTTCTAAAAACAAATTAAGCGGTGTCATGCGTCTTTCTATATAAAGATGCTTGATGATCAACCAATCGCCTTCGATGATCATAGATGAGCCTATTGTTTTGTGTAACTGCTCAAGTAAATTACTATCAAAACGCGCTAAAGGAAATACGACGTTAGAGTACTCTATTGTGTCGGCCATTCTGCCTACGCGATCATGACTTTTTACGAGTTGATAACGCTTTAGAACAGTATCACGGCCAAAAGGTTTGCTCTCGCTAAATTTATCTTTTATTACTTTAAACACATAACCAAAGGAGGGGAGAGTAAACACCATCATCACCATGCCAGGTGTGCCGGGGGCAATAGTAAACGTGTCATTTGAGTGTGACAAGTGGCTTAAAAACTCACGATAAAACTCTGTTTTGCCTTGTTTGTGAAAGCCTATTGCGTTGTAGAGTTCGGCCAATGTTTTATTAGGCATTAACTGATTTAAAAAACGCACCAACGCAGAAGGCGCATGTGTTTCTACCATAAAATAAGCACGAGCAAAGCCAAAAACAACTCGCATTTGAGATGATTTAGTTAAGAGCGCATCTAAATAAAGACCGTTATCTCCATCATGTAATACGGCAATAATAAAAGGCTGAACACCACTTTGTGACACCACACGGCCAACTATATAAGCTGCTTTATTACGGTAAAAAGGCGTGTGTAATATATCAAAACGCATTTGCCAAGGTTGATGGTGAGTATCAGGTGCTTGTTTATAAAATGCTTTTACGAGCAGGCGAATATCACGCTCTAAATTGACAAAGGGAGCTTTAAAATCAAAGTGATTAATAATGTGTTTTATTGTCGGTTTCAAACCCTCAACAACTGGGAAGTAAGTTCTATACTCGGCTTCAACAGGCACTGATGGCGCATCTTTTAATGAGGCCTCAACAAAGATAAAATCATTATGAAAATAGCGCCTATGGTACAGTCTGCAAAATACAGAGTTATAAAATGTTTCGGCTAATTCAGCTTGAGGATGAAAGGATAAATATTGCTGGTATGCTTTTTTTACATTTAGCCAAAGTGTTTCATCGAGTTGCTCGGTTGGATTTTGTTGTTTTAATATGTGTGTAGTTTCGTTAACACGATCATCATAATAACTTATGCGTAAACGGCTAATATCATTAATTGCTTGCCAATCTTGTTGAGCAAAAGCCATCGGTGCTTTAGCTGTTATTTTTTGAAATAGCTGATAGTGCTTTTTAAAGCCTGTTAAAATTAGCTCTGCAATCTGGCGTGGTTGCATATCAACTCCTTAATACATCGTAGAGCTTATACTCTACTGTGTTAAGGGTATGTTATTTTTAGTTTAAAACCAAGATAAATTCTAAGTAAGCTAGGTGCTGCTAAATGATCTTCCTGCAATTTACTCTTTTTATTTTTTACTCAACATTACGAATAGCTGCTGTTATAGTGAAATAACCAAAACAGTTTAGCCATATTTATTGGTATCGAGCTATTTTCTTTTCGAGGTTTTTAATATGTTTTGTAATCGCTGCAACGTCTTTTTTGTAATTTTGATTAATTACTTTTAGTTTTTTGGTTATATCTTTAGTAATCCGTTTTTTATCATCTTCAGCTAATATATGATTTAGCCGCTCTTGCTGTTTGTATTCAGCACGCTGCTTTTCTCTATCGAGTATTGCCAGTTTATGGTTATTACTTCTAAGTTCTGACTCTAAGCCAGATAGCAGCCTTTCGCGTTCTAGCTCATTTAACTGCTTAGTATAATCAATCTTAGGGCCTGAATATTGGTTACCAGTAGTACTTACTTTATAGGTAGTGGCTTTATCATCACAGGGGAATTGAGAAAACGTAGTTCCATGTTCGGTTACGCATTTATAATAGGTTGTATTGCCTAGGGCGCAAAAGCTAGTAAATAGTAAAGAGCAGTATATCAATCGAATCATTGCGTCCATCCCTGTGAGTTTTACACGTTAATTAAACAATATAAAACTATAACCTAGCTTACTGTTATAGCAAGCTAGGTAAGAGCGATCGCTTTAAGTTATTGAGTAAACGCTTTGAGCTTTTTAATGCTTTGCACTAAAAATGGGATGTCTAAACCTTGCTCAATAGAAAAGCCTTCTGCGGCTGATATATTTTTAAAATTACCGTCAGAATCTATTAAAGTAATTCTGTCTTTTTTATACGCAATTACGACGCCTTGTGAGTAATTAACGCCCATATCGTCTTTTTTCTTGTATAGGTTTACACCAAGCATTGTTTGTTTAGCGATTGCTTTACAATTTAAGTATTGGCCAACACTTGTTGCAATTAAATCACTGGGTTGAATAAGCCCGTCAACCTTAGAAATACGCTTATCTGAGCTGTATAAAGTTGACGTGGTAACTACCTCTGCTTTATCTCGAGCTAGGCTAAAGGCAAAAACATGTGTGTTATCATCTTTTATAGCAACCTTATCGTTACTTTTAATAATGCGTATCGCACTTGAGTTATGAGCCTGGTCATTAACAAAGCTTAATTCTTTAACGCCATCTACCTGAATGCTTCGGCGTTGGCTTTGCCAGGCAGGTAATGTTTGCTCATTTAATATTGCTGCTTTATAAAAGGCGGGTAAGCCATACACTAAGCTAAATAAAGTGTCGTCGTGATTGGTTGGTTGTAAAAATTGTTCTGTTTTGTGCAAATTTTTGTTGTTAGCAACAAATACAGCTAATCCTTCATTGTTATCAAATACAAAAATATCAACATTGGCCCGTGTGTAATCTGCGCACTTTTCGAGTGGGGCAGGTAATTGATAACTAATGTTTTGGTTATTTATTTTAACATTATGTGCTTGTTTATAGCTTTCTATATCGAGTAAGTCATTCTTAGCGAGTAAGCTTTTAGCCGTTGTTGGGTAAGAAAGCGGTAACACATTATCTTGCTTTGTTACGTCAAACTTTAAGTTTGCATCAGCCCAAATATGAATACTGTGGCTAAGTGCAAAACACACAATTAAAGACGATATGGCATAACGCGCAAATTTGTATTGTTTTAAACGTGCAAGGTGATGCCATGTATAGTTACTTACTACAAGTTGAAAACCTAAAATAAGTAGTACAATTCCACCGGCTAAAATAGTAGTTAATGCCGGTGAGCTAGTTAAACGGTGCCATAACAAAGAAATAATTTCTGGCAAAGCTGAGCTACTTAAGTGGTAACCTAAATTAACATAAACATAGGCATCTAAAGTAAGTAACGATGCGCCAACAGTTGCTATAACTGCTGCCATACCGCGTATATGTTTAGGGTATGGGAATATTAAACTAAGCGGAAATACCGTCAGCACAAACGCTAAAAAGGCGATAAAGCTAGTATGGCTTAGCCATGTTACTAGCATATAAGTAATGCCTATAAAGCTTGATGGTGGCGAGTCTGCAAATAAATAGCTTAAGCTAATTAATAGCGCTAAGCCAATGTTGGCAAAGGTAAACCAATGCCCCCAACTTAATAACTGACTAGCCTTTGATGAAAATTGATTGTGCTGCGATAAATTCATAGACTTTATTTAACCGACTGCGCGAGTGCTTTTGCAAAGTTCTCGGTTACGGCTTGTCTTTTCCCTGTTGGTACATGCTCTTTTAGGATATGCGTGATAGAATTTCCTAAACACATAAGACTTAAATCAACCGGCGCATTGTGTTTAGTTAGCACATCAATAAGCTGATCGACGATTTGTTCTACTTCTTCATTAGAGTATTTTGATAAGATTGGCATCAGTTGGTTCAATAAAAGAGTTATATTCCCGTATTTTAACACCAGAGGCGTGAAAAACAAAGATGACAACAGACGTTAAAAAACTAGTCGTTCATTATGTAGACAAAAAAGACGACGATACGCAAATTCACCTTCGAAATGATGAGATGGTTATTAACGATAAAGTAGCCGTTTTTATCGAACAATTACATCATGCATACAATGGTAAGCCAGGTAAAGGTTACTGTGCTTTTAGTGGTGATAAAAACAGTGTTGTAGCATCTGCAATGCAAAGCTACCGTAATGACGAACTAGGTTTTTGGCATATGACCGAGCAAGCGTCTACTGTTTTAAAAGAAGAGCTGGATAAATATGCATTTAGTGAAACAGGTTATTTAGTTTTTTGTCATTACCAGTATGTAGCTACTGACTACATGCTTATTGCGATGATCAATATCAAAGAGCATTACTCAATGACTTCTGAGCTGGATTTAGCCGCATCTCGCCATTTAGATATTTCGCGTATGCAATTAGCTGCGCGCATTGATTTAACAGCCTGGGATACACAAGCAGAAGATAATCGCTATATTTCGTTTATTAAAGGCCGTGCAGGGCGCAAAGTAGCAGACTTCTTTTTAGACTTTTTAGGTTGTGAAGAAGGCATTGATCCTAAGCAGCAAAGCCAAGTTATGTTAAGCGCAGTAGAGGATTACTTATCTGAGCAACAATTTGATAAATCAGAAAAAGATGATTTACGTAAACAAGTTTTTGATTACTGTAACGACTGTGTAACTACCGGTGAAGATGCGAACGTAAGCGAGCTTTCGGCTACCCTTACTAAAGGTGATGACAGCCCATTTGATAGTTTTTGCAAAGAGCAAAGTTATGATTTAGAAGAGTCATTTCCTGTCGATAAAAAAACAGTAACCAGCATGGTCAAGTTTTCAGGTTTAGGCGGCGGGGTAAGCGTAAGTTTTGAGCGAAAACATTTAGGTGAACGTGTAACTTATAACGAGGCAACAGATACACTTGTAATAAAAGGTATTCCGCCAAATTTAAAAGATCAGTTACAGCGCTTTATGGAAAATGAAAGCGAGTAAACTCATTTGTCCTAGTTAAAGTCGATTTAAGAGCGTGATATTTATATCACGCTTTTTTATTGGCTGTAATTTAGCTTTATTCTCGTTTTAAAAGCGTAGCGTCTATTAATATTTTTGTGAAAAAAAACTATTTACGGGCTTTGCCCGTTACGCTAACAAGTTGTGCGCCTTCCGGTTAATATTATTTACGGTGTTAAAGTTTGGCTGTACGCGTGAAGTAACGCTGTTGTTTATTTAATTTTTGCTAATAAAACCATTTAAAAATCTATTGGACTAAGACGAAGTGAAAGAGGAATAAACAAGAAAACACACGCTATGGTTTATTGGCTACGCTTTTTCAAATTGGCTAGCTTTATTACTACTCATATATAAGCCAGTAGGTATTAAAACAAAAAAGCCCCGCTATTTGTTAATAGCGGGGCTTTATTAATGAGTGTTAATTATTAATCAGCACTCATTGTTTTTGTCATTGCAGAACTCGCACGACCTGCAGGTTTAACTGACCCTGCACGCAAGCCGCTATCTGACACTAGTTCACGTTTATCGTGAGCCATTGCAACAGATGTGTGTTTAACTTCGCTATCAGCAACCGGAGTAGGCTGAGCCATAGGGGCACTTGCAGCACCTTTAGCTATTACTGTTTTAGCGTTAGCCACGGTTTCAACTTTAGCTGGTTGCTCTGCTGCTACTGGCTCATCAACTTTAGCTGGTTGCTCAGTGGCTACTGGCTCTTCAACTTTAGCTGGTTGCTCAGTTGCTACTGGTTCTTCAACTTTAGCTGGTTGCTCAGTGGCTACTGGCTCTTCAACTTTAGCTGGTTGCTCAGTGGCTACTGGCTCTTCAACTTTAGCTGGTTGCTCAGTTGCTACTGGCTCTTCAACTTTAGCTGGTTGCTCAGTGGCTACTGGCTCTTCAACTTTAGCTGGCTCTTCAGTTACTACTGGCGTTTCAACTTTAGCTGGCTCTTCAGTTACTACTGGCGTTTCAACTTTAGCTGGCTCTTCAGTTACTACTGGCGTTTCAATTTTAGCTGGTTGCTCAGTTGCTACTGGCTCTTCAACTTTAGTTGGTTGCTCAGTGGCTACTGGCTCTTCAACTTTAGTTGGTTGCTCATCTTGAACTGTTTCAACTTTTGCTAAGTCTTCAGCTGCAATAGCTTGTTCAACTTGTTGTGAAGCATCAACAGGCGTTTCTTCTGATTTAGCTTTTAGTTCTGCTTCATACTCAGCGGCAGCTTGATCCGCAACTGGTACAAATGCAGGTGCATCATCAGATTTAACTTCTGTTTCGCCTTCAGGACGACGACGACGTTGACCCGATGCACGAAGGTGACGTGGTGAGCGGCGTGAACGTGTACGTGTTTGACCTTGCTCATCATCAGCATTTACAGCTTCATCAGTAGATTCAACATTTGCCACTTGTTCTTCTTTAACAGGTTTCTCTTCAACTTTAGCTGGTTTAGCTTCAACTGTTTCAGCAGGCGCTTGTGCTTGTTTTTCAACTACTGGCGTTTGCTCTTTAGTTTGCGGCTTATCGGCTACTACAGACTGCTCAGATGTTTGCTCTGTTGTTGTAGTTGCTTGCTCTGCGTTTTCATCTTGTACACGTACTTTTTTACGTACGTTACGACGCTGGCGACGAACTTTAGGCTTTTGCTCTTTTGGTTCTGCAGCTTGAGCAGGCTTAGAATCAGTATCAGTTTTAGCCGTTGTATCTGCTTTAGTTTGATCTTTATCTGCGTTTTTATGCTCAGGGCGTTTACGAGAATTAGGGTTACGACGTCGCTTATTACGATTTTCGTTTCTTTCTTGAGTCTCGTTTGTTGTTGTTGAGTCTGTTTTAACTTCTTCTTCAGCACCTTGGCGCTCGTTGCGAGGTTTTGAACGTGGGTTATTACGACGACGCTGATTGTTATTACGGCGGCGATTATCGTTACCACGACGGTTGTTATTATTGCGAGTTTCTTGCTGTTGTTTCTCAACGGCTGCTTTTTTCTCTTCTTCAGATTCACTCGCAAATAACGACTTAAACCAATTACCGATAGCAGTTAATAAGCCACCTTCAGTTTTAGTTTGTACCGGTGCAGCAGGAGCTTCAGTTTTTGTTGGTGTAGCTTGTGGAGCCGGAGTTGAAGGCATTACAACGCCTTTTAACATTGGCTCTTCACGTACTGGTGCAGAAGGAGACTTAGACATTTCGAATGCTTCTGGCTCAGGCGCAACAACTTGCTCGTAGCTTACTGTTTCAAGCGTTTCGTCTTTACGTAAGCGCATCACTTCGTAGTGTGGTGTTTCCATGTGTTGATTAGGAATAATCACGACATCACATTTATGGTGCTTTTCAATACGGTGAACGCTACGACGTTGCTCATTTAGTAAATAAGCAGCAACAGCAACAGGCACTTGTGCATTTACTTGTGCTGTATTGTCTTTAATTGCTTCTTCTTCAATTAAACGAAGGATAGAAAGTGCAATTGATTCGTTAGAACGAATAGTACCTTGGCCGCTACAACGTGGACATGGGCCTTGGCTTGCTTCACCTAGTGAAGGACGCAAACGCTGACGCGACATTTCAAGTAAACCAAAGCGTGAAATTTTGCCTATTTGTACGCGAGCACGATCTGGTCTAGCAGCATCTTTTAAGCGGTTTTCAACTTCGCGTTGATGACGTGGAGGTGTCATATCAATGAAGTCGATAACGATTAAGCCACCTAAGTCACGTAAACGTAATTGGCGTGCAATTTCGTCTGCAGCTTCTAGGTTGGTATTAAGGGCTGTTTCCTCAATATCGCCGCCTTTAGTTGCTTTAGACGAGTTGATATCGATTGAAGTAAGTGCTTCAGTTGGGTCAATTACAATTGAACCTCCAGATGGTAGACGAACTTCTCGTTGGAACGCAGACTCAATTTGGCTTTCAATTTGGTAATGCGTAAATAACGGCGTGTCACCTTGATAAAGCTTCACACGGCTCATAAAGTCAGGGCGAAAACGCTCAATGTGCGCTTTAGCTTCTTCAAAAACACGTGGTTTATCAATTAGGATTTCGCCAATATCACGACGTAAATAGTCACGTATTGCACGGAAAATTACATTGCTTTCTTGGTGAATTAAAAACGGCGCTTTAGCACTGTCGGCTGCTTGTTTAATCGCATCCCAGTGTACTAATAATGCTTTTAAATCGTAGTTAAGTTCTTCAAACGATTTGCCAACACCCGCTGTACGAACAATTAAGCCCATACCTTTAGGAAGTTCTAGGCGGCTAAGCGCTTCTTTTAGTTCAGTGCGCTCATCACCTTCAATACGGCGAGAAATACCGCCAGCACGAGGGTTGTTTGGCATAAGGACTAAATAGCTACCTGCAACACTGATAAAAGTAGTTAGCGCTGCGCCTTTTTGGCCGCGTTCTTCTTTATCAACTTGTACTATTACTTCTTGACCTTCTTTTATAACGTCGCGAATGTTCGGACGGCCATGGAAAGTATAACCTTGTGGGAAGTATGTACGAGCAATTTCTTTTAAAGGAAGGAAACCATGGCGGTCAGCACCGTAGTCAACAAATGCTGCTTCAAGAGATGGTTCAATGCGAGTGATTTTGCCTTTGTAAATATTGGCTTTTTTCTGTTCGTGACCTGGGCTTTCGATATCTAAATCATAAAGGCGCTGGCCATCAACCAGTGCTACGCGCATTTCTTCTTGCTGCGTTGCATTGATTAGCATACGTTTCATATTGTTACTCTACTTAATTTTTGTCGCTGACATGACGATGTTTTATCGCCTGTTCAGTTGTTCCTATTTTTAGAATATACAGCCTCACGACTGGGTCTTTAACGGAACTGCTCTGTATTTCGTATGCAGTATTTTTAAATGCTGGCAAACAATAGCGTGTAATCACACTATTAAATTCTTTATGGTGCTAAAACTGTCGGCTTTTCAGCTACGTTACACGTTTTACCCAGAAGTCGGCCTGTCATATCAATCTTACTAAATGTCATTCATATTAGGCGCGTAGGGCTCATAAGATGGTGAGCTGGGCATATTTGATGCTTAGCTAATAGCCAGTTTACGAGCAAGAGTCGCTGCCAATGTTAATGAACGCTTATTTATTAGATTTTTTTAGTTCTAAATAAGCTGCTGTACGGTACTACAATAATTGAGCTAGTGCTGAACGACGCGTTTTTACGTCGTCACTATCAGACAAATTATCTGTTCATTGCTTTTTCTAGTACGTTAAAAGTCACTTCATGTTCAAACTTAAGCAGCAATATATTACGCGCATTGCTGTTAATTGATCGCACGTGTTAACTGAGGAGGCATAAAAGCTTTGGAAAACTTAACTCGGATCTGTATGATCGGCTACCCAGAATGTGCATCACGAATCTTTTAATGTGTTAAAAAGCACCGTTGTTATTTGCAAATACTAAATATTTGCGCTGCTGATTATCCCACTATTTTTACCGTGTTAGCAACTAAATTATTTTACTTAAATCAGTGATTAGGCAATGTCAGAAAAAACCGGCTTACAAGTATCTTTTGTTACAATCAACGAAGACCATTTAGGTCAGCGTATTGATAACTTTCTTATTACCCATTTAAAAGGGGTGCCTAAAAGCGCAGTTTATAAAATTCTTCGTAAGGGTGAGGTACGTGTAAACAAAAAACGTATTAAACCTGTTTATAAGTTACAGCTAGACGATGTAGTGCGTATACCACCTATTAGAGTGTCGGAGCGTGAAGAGTTTGTACCCTCTAAACTAGATAAAGTGACTCGCCTTGAAGACGATATTTTGTTTGAAGATAAATACCTTATTGTAATCAACAAACCTTCGGGTATGGCAGTACATGGTGGTAGTGGTTTAAGTTATGGCCTAATAGAGGCTTTGCGTGCACTTCGCCCTGATGAGCGCAGTCTTGAGCTTGTACACAGGCTAGACCGTGATACGTCGGGTTGTTTATTAATTGCTAAACGCCGCTCAGTATTAACAGCATTACATGAACAGTTACGCGAAAAAACGATGGAAAAAAACTACTGGGCGCTTGTAGAAGGTCAGTGGGATTCTAAAACTAAAAACGTAACAGAGGGTTTGCGTAAAAATACGCTTAAATCGGGCGAGCGTGTAGTACGAGTAGATAATGTTGAGGGTAAACCTTCGCATACTCGCTTTAAAGTGCTTGAGCGTTTTAACGATTGTTCACTTGTGCAGGCATCACCAGTGACGGGTAGAACGCATCAAATTCGTGTGCATACTCAATGTAAAGGTCACCCTATAGCGTGTGATGATAAGTATGGCGATCAGGGGTTTGATGAATCTATGCGTAAAGTTGGCTTAAACCGTTTATTTTTACACGCGCACGATTTAAGTTTTTACCACCCTAAAAATGAAACTACCATGCGTATAGAAGCGCCTTTAGATAAAACGCTTAAAAATACATTATTAAAATTACGAGATGCAAAACAGTGATAAAAGCAACGCCAATTAAAAAATATAAGCTGGTTATTTTTGATTGGGATGGCACGGTAATGGATTCAGTTAGCAAAATAGTTAACTGTATTCGACAAAGCGCTTTGTCGCTTAATATAACGCCGCCAAGTGATGATGCAATTAAAAATATAATTGGTTTGTCGCTTGAACGTGCTATTGACGTTTTATTTCCTGAGCAGATAGAACAGCATAATGCTTTAGTTGAGGGTTATAAGCATCAATACCGTATTGATAAGACCCCAACGCCCGTTTTTGATGGTGTTGCAGATGTACTTAACGCCTTACAAGAGCAAGGAATAATATTAGCTGTTGCTACAGGCAAAGGGCGAGGTGGACTAGAGCGCTTACTTGATCAAAGCCAGCTTAGGCATTTTTTTAGTGCAACACGTACAAGTGATGACGCACAGTCTAAGCCATCGCCAGATATGCTTTATCAATTATTGCAAGAACTTGGCGTAAGCGCCGATGACGCTGTAATGATAGGTGATACAAAAATTGATATGGCAATGGGCAAAGCCGCAAATATGGACCGAATAGGGGTTACCATGGGTGTACATAATGCCCAGCAGCTAAGTGAGTTAACACCTGTTGCAACTGTTGATAATTACCAGCAGTTGCAACAGATATTACTCAGTAAGTAATTTAATTTGCTTGAGGTGTTTGAGTCGCTAATACATCAATACCAAACTCAGCTAATAATTGACTGAGTTTAATTAGCGGTAAGCCTATTAGGCTATTAGGATCGTCCCCATTTAATTTTTCAAATAAACAAATACCTAACCCTTCACTTTTAAAACTCCCTGCACAGTTATAGGGCTGCTCGGCATCGCAGTATGCTTCTATTTGCTCATGGGTGAGTGCTTTGAAAACAACTTCAAATGGTTCTATTACTGTTTTTATTTTATCTTCAGCAATATCGTAAACACAAAGGCCAGTTAAAAATGTTACAGTATTGGCGCTAAATAAAGATAACTGCTTTATGGCGTTTTGCTTATTATGTGGTTTACCTAAAATTTGATTATTAAACACGGCGACTTGGTCGGAGCCTATAGCTAAACCTTGGTCAAAGTGATTAATTGCAGCACGTGCTTTTAATTCACTTAAGCGTTTTACTAGCTGCTCAGGCGTTTCGTTTGCTTGTGGTGACTCGTCAATATCGGGCGAAAATGATTCAAATGGTAGATTAAATTTTTGTAATAAAGACTGCCTAAAAGGTGAGCTTGACGCTAATATAAGTGGGTACTTCATGAATTACTTTCCTAATGAAAATCAGTTTGAGTTAGGATAAATCAGATCCGTAAGTAAAACACGTGAAAAACTACCTGAAAATGGTTTTTTACTTTGACTAACCAATTAACTATCTATATGATGCAGCCCCTATGCAAAAGGTGAAAATTCCCATCACTCTTCATCCAGGCAAAGCAGCGCAGCACCGTTTATCGTATGACGGAATTGTACCGCTTGAAAAACTTACTCGTTTAGAGAAAGTTGTGCAGGAAGAAGTAGGTGAAATAGCGGTAAAAATTCATTGCAAAAACGACGACCAAGGTTTAGTTGTGATTCGCGGCAATTTGTCCACACACGTAACTGTCACTTGTCAACGTTGTAATGGTGATTTAGGGTTGGATTTGGTTCAAGATTTTGTTTGTTCGCCAGTAGGTGAAGATACAGATTTAGATATTTTTCCAGAAGACTACGATGAAGTAGCACTTGATGAAAATGGTGAAATTAACGTTTTTGATTTAATTGAAGACGAACTGATTTTAGCAATTCCATTAGTTGCCACTCACAACGAAGCTTCATGCAGTTATTCAGCAAAGCCTGCCAGCTTTGGTGTGTTAAAGGCGGAAGATGATAAACCTAATCCATTTGATATTTTGAAACAACTTAAGAAAGACTCTTAGGAGAAGACTATGGCTGTACAAAAAAGCAAAAAGTCTCGTGCAAGACGCGGCATGCGCCGTTCACACGATGCGATCAGTGGTCCAACTTTAACTGTAGACCAAACATCTGGTGAGACTCATCGTCGTCACCATGTGACTGCAGATGGTTACTACAAAGGCGTTCAAGTAATTTCTAACTAAGAGATTGCTTTTATGCTGACTAATCTAACCATAGCGTTAGATATGATGGGGGGCGATTATGGCCCCCGTTCATCTATCCCCGCTGCCGTTTGCGCAGTAAATGCTCATGCCAATTTAACGCTTATATTGTGCGGTAACGAGCAAGTAATACAAAAAGAACTCGACTCTCTCGATTCTTTATCTCACCCAAGACTCATTATTCGCCACTGTAGCGAAATAGTTACTAATGCCTGTGAACCTGCCATTGCTGTGCGTTCAAAAAAAGACTCTTCTATGCGTGTTGCCCTTGATTTAGTTAAATCAGGTGAGGCTCAAGCGTGTGTTAGCTCGGGTAATACCGGCGCATTATTTTTTATGGCGCATTATGTATTAAAAATGCTGCCAGGCGTTAAGCGTCCAGCATTAATATCTGCGGTGCCTACCGAGCAAGAAAACCCTGTTTATTTACTCGATTTAGGCGCAAATGTGCACTGCGATGCAGAAGTATTGTATCAGTTTGGCATTATGGGCTCAGTGGTTGCTGGGCAAGCTCTTGGCTGCGAAAACCCCAAAGTAAGTTTACTAAACATTGGTGCAGAAGATATAAAAGGCCATGAAGGTATTAAACAAGCCGCGCAACTTATGCAGCAAAGCCCCCATATTAATTACACTGGATACAGTGAAGGCAGTGATATTTTTTCAGGCAAGGCTGATGTAATCGTATGTGAAGGGTTTGTTGGCAACGTTGCATTAAAAACCTGTGAAGGTATTGCTAAACTTATTATGAATAAGTTTACAAAAGCCCTTGAAAAGCACTTGGTTTACAAATGCATGGCCTTTATTCTTAAGCCCGTTATAAAAAAACTCTATAATAGGGTGAACCCCGACCAGTATAACGGTGCTTCTCTGGTAGGATTGCGCGGTATTGTGGTTAAAAGCCATGGAAATGCATCAGCTAAAGCATTTCAAGCAGCAATCGATGAAGCGGTAAAGGAAGTTGAACGCCAACTTCCAGATAAAATAGCCGCAATTTTCGAAAAAACACATTCTAATGATACGGCGGCCAATTAAATTTTAGGTGCCGTATTAATTACCTATTTTTTGTTTAATTAAAAAGAGCAAAGTATGGCACAAAAAATTGCACTTCTATTTCCAGGTCAAGGCTCTCAAAGCGTTGGCATGTTGAGCGAGCTATTAGAAAGCTCAGATATTGTAAAAGCAACATTTGCAGAGGCGTCGAACGCATTAGGTTACGACCTTGCTGCGCTTGTGCTTAATGGCCCAGAAGAAAGCCTTAACCAAACTCACCGTACTCAACCTGCATTATTAACTGCAAGTGTGGCTATTTACCGCCATTGGTTAGGAGCAAATCCTGATGCAGAGATTGTAATGGCAGGGCACAGCTTAGGTGAATATTCGGCTTTAGTATGTAGTGACGTTGTAAGCTTAGGTGAAGCGGTAAGGCTTGTTGAAAACCGTGGTTTATATATGCAAGAAGCAGTACCTGCGGGTGTAGGCTCTATGGCTGCTATTATTGGTTTGGGTGATGATGAAATTAAAGCTGCCTGTGAGCAGTCGGCGCAAGGCGAAGTTGTTTCTCCAGTAAATTACAATTCACCAGGGCAAGTTGTTATTGCAGGGCATAAAGCAGCGGTAGATAGAGCATCGCAAGCATGTAAAGACGCAGGTGCAAAACGTGCACTACCTCTTAGTGTAAGCGTACCGTCGCATTGTGAGCTAATGAAACCAGCGGCAGAAAAACTGGCTAATGATTTAGCTGCTTTAACATTTAATACACCTAAATGTGATGTAATTAATAATGTTGATGTAAAAGCTGAAAATACAGCGGATGCAATTAAAGATGCATTGGTACGTCAGCTATACAGTCCAGTACGCTGGACAGAAACAGTACAAGCATTAGTTGCACAAGGTGTAACACAAAGCTATGAGTTTGGCCCAGGGAAAGTGTTAACCGGCCTTGCAAAACGAATTGATAAAGCAATGATTTGTGGTTCAGTAAATGATGCCGCGTCAATCGATGCTGCTAAATAAGAGTATATAAAATGTCTAATTTATTTTCTTTAGAGGGCAAAGTTGTCCTAATTACAGGTGCTAGCCGTGGTATTGGTAAAGCAATTGCAAATACACTTGTAGCACAAGGTGCAAAAGTAGCAGGTACTGCAACAAGTGAATCAGGCGCAGCTAAAATTAGTGAGTATTTAGCTGAAAACGGCAAAGGTTATGCATTAAACGTAACTGATCCTGCTTCGATTGAGACAACACTTGCCGCGATAAAAGCTGACTTTGGTGATGTTGATGTACTAGTAAATAATGCGGGTATTACTCGCGATAATTTATTAATGCGTATGAAAGATGGTGAGTGGGAGGATATTATCGACACTAATTTAAGTTCAATCTTTCGCTTATCAAAAGCAGTATTACGCCCAATGATGAAGAAAAAGAACGGTCGTATCATCAACATAGGTTCAGTTGTGGGCACTATGGGTAATGCAGGCCAAGCTAACTACGCTGCTGCAAAGGCAGGCGTAATTGGTTTTTCTAAATCACTTGCACGTGAAGTTGCATCTCGTGGAATTACAGTAAATGTAGTGGCACCTGGTTTTATACAAACTGATATGACTGATGATTTAACCGATGATCAAAAAGCAGCTACGCTTGCTAACGTACCTGCAGGTCGTTTAGGTCAGCCAGATGAGATTGCAGCAGCAGTGTGTTATTTAGCATCTGACGCAGCTGCGTACGTATCAGGCGAAACTTTGCATGTAAATGGCGCGATGTACATGGTTTAATAACCAACGTACTTACATTGACACTCAATTAAGTTAAGTAAGTTACCTCAAAAAGATTGAATTTTTTGTGATCTTGCTTTAAACATACTTGAAATCGCTGTGAAAATAAGCGATAAAAGACAAAACACACACTCAGAGGTTTGACCAGACAATTATTTATGGTCAAATCATTGAATCAGAGAATTATGCGGCGTAAACTACGCCGCAATCTGAAAATAACGCATTGGCGTTTTTAATAAAGGAAAGAAGAATGAGCGATATCCAAGAACGCGTAAAGAAAATTATCATTGAACAACTAGGTGTTAAAGAAGAAGAAGTTAAAAACGAATCTTCTTTCGTAGATGACCTAGGTGCAGATTCTCTTGATACTGTTGAACTAGTTATGGCTCTTGAAGAAGAGTTTGACACTGAGATCCCAGATGAAGAAGCTGAGAAGATCACTACAGTACAAACTGCTATCGATTACGTTACAGCTCACGCTGAGTAATTAATTGCAAGTTAAAGGCAGCATTCGCTGCCTTTAATTTTTATATCCAAACCACCTCAAAGTTCATGATTTAAACTCGCCTTTTTAATCCTTAGTACATGTATTTTAATAACACGTGCTTGATAGAGTTTGAGACTCGCACTTTGAGGTCGCTTGGGTATGAATTCCCTTTGTAATACCAATAGATTTAAACTTAGTAAGTTAAACGGCTTACTTAAATAATAATATTTTAATCAATTGGTGAAAAATATCCCTTATTGGAGGCAAACCGTGGCTAAACGTCGAGTCGTCGTAACTGGCTTAGGAATGTTGACGCCGCTAGGTAATGATGTTCAATCAACCTGGCAAGGCTTATTAGATGGTAAAAGTGGTATTCAAACAATCACACACTTTGATACATCAAAATTTGGTACTAAATTCGCTGGTTTAATCAATGACTTTGATGCAACTGCATACATGTCAGCAAAAGATACCAAAAAAATGGACTTGTTTATTCAGTACGGTATTGCGGCGGGTGTTCAAGCCTTTAACGATTCAGGTCTTGAAATCACAGAACAAAACGCAACACGTATTGGTGTAGCAGTTGGCTCAGGTATTGGTGGTCTTACACTTATTGAAGAAAACCATATCAAGTTGCTAAACAGTGGCCCGCGTAAGCTTTCTCCATTTTACGTACCTTCTACCATCATAAATATGATCTCGGGTCATTTATCAATGATGCATGGGCTTCGCGGTCCTAATATCTCTATTGTTACAGCCTGTACTACAGGTTTGCATAATATCGGCCATGCAGCGCGCATGATTGCTTACGGCGACGCCGATGCAATGGTTGCCGGCGGTGCTGAAAAAGCGTGTACACCAATTGGTATGGGCGGCTTTAATGCAGCACGTGCTCTATCTACACGTAACGACGACCCACAAGCCGCGTCTCGTCCGTGGGATAAAGACCGCGATGGGTTTGTACTTTCAGACGGTGCGGGTGTTGTTGTAGTTGAAGAATACGAGCACGCTAAAGCACGTGGCGCTAAAATTTATGCAGAACTGGTTGGTTTTGGCATGAGTGGCGACGCATACCACATGACCTCACCACCAGAAGACGGTGCAGGGGCTGCACTTGCTATGCAAAATGCATTAAACGATGCGCAAGTAAACGCAGAGCAAGTTGGTTATATCAACGCACACGGTACATCTACCAATGCTGGCGATAAAGCAGAGACCGCAGCTGTTAAATCTATTTTTGGCAATGCCGCTAAAGATGTAATGGTAGGCTCATCTAAATCAATGATGGGTCACTTATTAGGTGCTGCAGGTTCGGTTGAATCGATTATTTCTATTTTATCGTTAACGGATCAAAAAGTGTCGCCAACCATTAACCTTGATAATCCAGATGAGGGCTGTGATCTAGATTACATAGCTCATACCGCACGAGATGCAAAGCTAGACTTTGCCTTATGTAACTCATTTGGTTTTGGCGGTACCAATGGCTCGTTGCTATTTAAAAAGGTATAATCTTTTTAACAACGAACCAAATTATAAAAGCTCAGTTGTTTAACTGGGCTTTTTTTATATGCCAACACACATGCAAACAATCATAACAACAGATCAAAATAGTACCTTAAGCACACAAGATAGAGGCTTAAATTACGGTGATGGTTTTTTTACTACAGCTAAAGTTGTTGATGGTAAAGTACAATACTGGGCTTACCATAAAGCACGTTTAACTGAATGCGCGCAAAGGCTTGGCTTTCCTAATATTAATTTTATTGAGCTAGAAGAGCACATAGGCAATTACATTCAATCATGTAAACTAAATGTGCTTAAAATTGTGGTTACTCGCGGTGAAGGCGGGCGGGGCTATAATCTACCAGCAAAGTGTAATTTAACTATTTTACTTAGTGTTGCTGCCTATCCCCAACATTATTTGAACTTACATCAAGTTGGTGTAAACCTAGCAATAAGCCCTATTAAGTTAGCGGCGCAGCCTTTACTTGCTGGCCTTAAAACTCTTAACCGTTTAGAGCAAGTACTAATAAAAAAAGCAATGCAAAGTCAACACTGCGACGATGTTATAGTGCTTGATTACAATAACAATGTAATTGAAGCCTCAGCGGCTAATATATTTGCGATTAAAGACCAACGTATTTTTACACCACAGCTTGACGAGTGCGGGATCAAAGGGGTTTATCTACAATCGTTATGTGATAAATTAACTGTCGAATTTAAAGTGGTTAGCATCGCAGATTTAATAGAGGCAGACGCAGTATTTATTTGTAATAGCTTAATGGCGGTCATACCGGTTAAAAGCATTGAGTCGCGTATATTTGATGTATCAAAAAGTCAGTTGCTATTAAAAGAATTATTAGCCAAGGAGGCTAAGTGTTAAAAGTTATTTTATCGGTAGTATTACTTGCCATTGTTACCACAATTGTAGGATATCAGCAGTTACAAGCGACTATAACAAGCCCTTTATTAGTCTCTACGAATACCCATTTTGAAGTGAAAAAAGGTACAGGTTTTAACCAGTTGTGCAAACAATGGCAAGTTAAAGGCTGGGTTGAAGACTGCTTGCGGTATCAAGTCGTTGCTAAGTTAGATCCCACCCTGACTGATTTAAAAGCTGGGCTCTATGAACTCACTTCAGATAGTGTGATCAATAATATAAAAAAAATTAATCAAGGAGAGCAAGTCAGCTTTAGTTTTACCATTATTGAAGGGCAAAACTTACGTGAAGTGCTAAACACTGTTAAAACAGCAACTAACCTACAAAACGATTTAAAAGATGATGCGCTAAGTATGCAAATCCTCGACAGTGATATGTATTTAGAAGGCTGGCTATTCCCAGATACTTATCACTATCATAATAACGACACAGCAAGCAGTGTATTAAAACGTGCAGCGCAAAAAATGCAGCAAGTGCTAGATGATGCATGGCAAAAACGCAGTGACGATTTACCTTACGATACAGCCTATAAAGCGTTGATAATGGCCTCAATAATAGAAAAAGAAACCGGCCTTGCCAGCGAGCGCCCATTAATAGCCTCAGCCTTTGTAAATAGATTAAATACGAATATGCGCCTGCAAACCGATCCTACTGTCATATACGGAATAGGCGCTGATTTTGATGGTGATATTAAAAGTAAAGATTTACGCGATTACACGCCATATAACACGTATCGTATTAATGGCTTGCCGCCAACACCGATAGCAATGCCATCTAAAGCTGCTATTTTAGCCGCAGTGAACCCGCCGCAAAGTGACTATGTATACTTTGTATCAAAAGGCGATGGTAGTCATCAATTTTCAACCACATTAAAGCAGCACAATGTGGCAGTTAACACTTATATATTAAATAAAAAGAACTAACTTTTTTATGAAACCAAAATTTATAGTAATAGAAGGCCTTGAAGGCGCGGGTAAATCAACAGCGATTTCGCTATGCCAAGACTTTTTAAATAAGCAAAAAATAGACTTTATCAATGTTCGTGAACCAGGTGGCACACCATTAGCTGAATCATTACGTACGCTTGTAAAAGCTGAACACAAAGAAGAAATCGCTTTTGAAACTGAGCTTCTTATTATGTATGCGGCGCGCTCGCAGCTTATGCATAACGTAATTAACCCGGCCCTTGATAAAGGCCAGTGGGTACTTGCAGATCGCCACGATTTATCGTCTCAGGCATATCAAGGTGGAGGACGTGGTATTAGCGCTAATACACTAGCCTCACTTTCGTCTATGGTATTAAAAGGGTTAAAACCCGATTTAACTATATATCTTGATATAGACCCAGTAATTGGCCTTGAGCGTGCTAAAGGACGTGGCGAGCTTGATAGAATCGAGCAAGAAGCCATTGAGTTTTTTCAGCGTACGCGTATGCGTTATATTGAGCTTGCAAATGACGACAATACAATAAAAACAGTAGATGCAAATCAAAGTATCGATAAAGTACATCGCAATATAACTAACGTGCTACATACGTTTTTTGAAGGCTTAAAATAATATGGCATTGCCATGGCTACATGATACACAAGCTCGCTTAGCGCAAAGCTTTCGTGCAAATCGATTTCATCATGCGCAATTATTTTGTGGGCCTGTAGGCGTAGGTAAATTTGCACTTAGTGATGAGCTTGCCAATGCACTTTTATGTCAAAATATTAATCAGCAAACAACGTCTGATAGTAGTTTACTCAAGCCTTGTGGGCATTGTAAAAGCTGCTCATTAACACTTGCGGGTAATCACCCTGATAAGCGGTTAACGCAAGTTGATGGCCAAAGTATTGGTGTAGATGATATACGCGGTATTAGTGATTTTATGAATCATTCAGCGGCGCAAAATGGTAATAAAGTCGCGATTATTGAAAACTGTGAAAAAATGACGGTTGCTGCGGCTAATGCATTATTAAAAACGCTTGAAGAACCAACCAATAGCCGCTTTTTAATCTTAACAACAAGTCAGCAAGCTCAGTTGCCAGCCACTATTTTAAGCCGCTGTGCTAAAAGTGAGGTAAAAGTAACAAATACAGCACTTGCAGAGCAATGGCTACAAACGTTAGAAATCCCGCATTATAATTGGCTTACTCTTTTTTATAACCAACCACTACAAATAAAAAAGTGGCAAGAGCAAGAACAGTTAAATAATATTGATACACTTTATAAGTTTGCAACTGACTTTAAACAAAGCCATAATTTCAATGCGTTAGTCGATATAATAAATAAGCAGCCAGAGCTAGTACGCATATTTACGCTGTTTTTAAGTGAGCAGTTAAAGCAGCAGCTTTTACAAGGGATGAGTTTTGACTCTTATCAAAATGCACAGCATGCATTAGCGGAGTTTTTACAAAATAATATTCAAGTACTTGGCCTTAATTTACCGCTTGCTGTATCGCGATTAGCATACACGTTACGCAATCAATAGGATTTATCATGCAAGAGCTTTTAGTAGATATAGATGATTTAGATGAGTTGTATAGTTGTTACATGCCTTATTTAAAAAAAGGTGGCCTATTTGTGCGTACTAACATGCGTTACGAAGTAGGGCACTCTTTGGCGCTTCGTGTAACGTTACCCGATGCCCTAGAGGACGACGTAGTAACGGGCAAGGTTGCGTGGATCACCCCGCAAGGTGCGCAGAGCTCTAATCCACCAGGGATAGGCATTAGCTTTTTAGATGATAAAACAAACTTAAATGCTAAAATCGAAAAGCTATTAGGGACTATGTTAAACTCCGGTAATCCTACGTATACCATGTAGTTTTAAGCATATATAAGTTTATTCCATTTCAACTTTATTGAGCTGTTAGTGCTCTTTAATAAGTAACTTAAAACCAAAAAACAATACAGGCCATATAGTGATTGTAGATTCTCATTGCCATTTAGATCGTCTTGATTTTGATAAACTAGATTTAAACCTTGACCAAGTGCTGGATAAAGCACGTGCAAAGCAAGTTGAACACTTCTTATGCGTGAGTGTAACGCTTGACCAATTCCCAAGCATGCTTGATAAAATAAAACACTACGATGATGTTTCAGCTTCATGTGGTGTACACCCGCTTGATCAAAAAGACGCGCTTAACAAACAGCAATTAATCGATTTAGCTTCGCACCAAAAAGTGGTCGCTATTGGCGAAACGGGGCTTGATTACTACTACTCAAAAGATACGCATGCAGTTCAACAAGCAAGTTTTGTTGGCCACATAGAAGTAGCAAACGAATTACAAAAGCCTTTAATAATCCATACTCGCGATGCGCGAGAAGATACAATCAATTTAATGCGAGAACATAAAGCAGAAAATTGCGGTGGCGTACTGCATTGCTTCACAGAAGATTGGGATATGGCAAAAAAAGCGATTGATATGGGCTTTTATATTTCAATATCGGGTATTGTTACTTTTAAAAATGCAGTTGAACTTAAAGAAGTAGTAAAACAAATTCCACTTGATAGGTTACTTATCGAGACTGACTCGCCGTATTTAGCGCCTGTCCCATACCGAGGCAAAACAAATCAGCCAGCCTATGTTGAAGATGTAGCCTATTACATTAGCGAGCTTAAAGGCATTAGCTTTAACGAGCTTGCTAAAGCGACTACCGATAACTTCTACTCTTTATTTAAATTAGCAGCTAAAGGCTAACTACATGATTACTGATACGGTGCTACTTCCTATTTTATTGATGGGGCCAATGGTGCGCCGTGCAGAGCAAACGGGTGTGTGTATTCAGTTTGCCACTTCTAAACCCGCTACCTGCCAAATAAACGTCCTTGAACTTGACTGCTACAGTGAGCAACAAACGGTAGCTTTAGGTGAGCACTTATATTTACACTTTGTAATTATAAAACCGGCAAGTACTATATTCCCGCTTGATAGCCTATTAAGCTACGAACTTATTATAGATGGCAGCTTAGTTGATTTATCCCCTTGGTGTTATTCAAGCCAAACTGCACCTGCATTTGTAATACCTAATAAACTTACAAATATACTACATGGCTCGTGCCGTAATGCGCACCACCCAGCAAAAGACAGTTTGGTGTCTGCAAGCGAGTGGCAAAATACACAGCGCGATAATAACCAAGGCGCTCAGCTTTTATTATTAAGCGGTGATCAGGTTTATGCTGATGACGTGGCGGGCCCCATGTTATTAGTTATTCACCAGTTAATTGACGTTTTGGGTATTTATAAAGAGCAAACCTTAGCGCTTAATCTGCCAGATGATATTAACGATCAGCTTTATAATCGCCATTTATATTTACCAAAAACACCTTGGCAAAAGCGTCCTAAACTGGGTGTTGGCTATTGGCTTAGAAAAGACGAGCCGCATTTCTCTAGTGTAAAAGCCTACAACCACCTCATTCACTTTGAAGAGTACATTGCTCTCTATTTACTAAATTTTAGTGCATTAGCTTGGCAATGTGTAAATATTAAAGAAGCGAGTTACTTAGGTGAAAATTCAAAAAATCAGACCATTTTTAATACCGAAAAAACAGCGCTGATTGAGTATGCGAAAGGTCTAAACGAAGTAGAGCGGTTATTCGCTAATGTATCTACGTTAATGATATTTGATGATCATGATGTAACCGACGATTGGAACCTCACCGCAGGGTGGGAGCAAGCTATTAATCAAAACCCGTGCAGTAAGCGCATTATTAATAATGGCTTAATTAGCTATTGGCTATTCCAAGGAATGGGGAATGACGCACTAATAAAAACAGGTGAGCTATTAACGCCTTTTAAGCAAAGTAAATCTGCTAATAATGTTTGGCAGCTCCAAGCGTTTGATAAACTTTTAAATAATTTTAATTATTGGCACTACGAGTTAACAACAATACCTAAAGTTGTTGTGCTAGATACCCGCACACACCGATGGCGTAATGAGAGTAACTTTAATGAGCCTTCAGGGTTGCTCGACTGGGAAAGACTCACAGAGCTTGAAGAGAGCTTACTAAGCCACGATAAAGTGATTATTGTATCACCAGCCCCCGTTTTTGGTGTTAAATCAATTGAGGCAATACAAGCTGTGTTTAACATGTGCGGCCAACCGCTTATGGTTGATGTAGAAAACTGGATGGCTCACGAGGGCTCAGCTAAAAAATTACTCGATACCTTTAGACGAACCGATACCCCAAACGAGACACTTATTCTATCGGGCGATGTACATTACTCGTTTTGTTTTTCGGTGCAAAAACGTTTTGGTGATCACCCCAACCGAATATGGCAACTCACCGCCAGTGGAATTAAAAACGAATTTCCGCGTAAGCTAATTAACGTACTCGATAAGCTTGATTCAATTTTATACGGACCTAAAAGCCCGCTTAACTTTTTTACCAAACGCTGGCACATGGAAGTAGATAAACACCAAACCAAAGGCGAAGGTCAAAAGTATCTAGTAAGCGACTCCGCCATTAGTTTAATCACCCTAGAGCAGGGCGATTTAACGCGCTACCAATTAATCCATGGCGACGGCCATTTGACTGAGTTTAATTTAGAAGATAAATAAAAATGCCCAGAGCCATTTTGATGAGCTCTGGGCTACAAATGACTCTAAGTTGAGCCTTGCGCTAACTAAATGCACTTTCGTAATTCCTAGGGAGAAGAAAGTATTTAAAAGTTTAGTCAAGCTATTTAGAATTGCATAACTAAATCTGCCATTTTGTTACATTTTGCAACAAAATATTAGATTGATTATGCCCAGCTTATTAACTGAGTGTTTTGCACGAGATCCCGTGGTAAAGAGTTTTTGATCTTATTTTTTTGCCATTTACCTAGCCCAACAGGGCAACCACACAGCGTTAACACCACTTCACCTATTGTTTTAGTTACTTCAGTTAAACGTATATCTTTACCTTGAAAATAATCATTTGCTTGCTCGTTTGATAGAGCGTGCGTATTGCTTTTACATTCGCTCCCAAAAACGGTGGCAAATTCGTGAGTAAGCCTTACGCCATTTTTATGGATTATACCTATTTGAATACCTAAACGTGCGTACTTGATTTTATTTTGTACGGTTTCAAACCCGTCAGGAAATAACCACAGCTCTTTATCGCGTTGCATTAACTTACCTGGTAGTGTTTTTAACCCAAAATGCTTTTTAATCGATTGCATAAACGCGGCACTGTTTTTTTTATCAAACTCGCTAAACGGGAACGCACCTTTTTTAACAGTCTGGTTTGGGTTAATACAGCTTGCGTGTTTTTTAAATTTAGCAATAAAAAAGCCTTCGCTATCGAACGTTTGCGGCCATACATGTAAGTATCCCTCGGCGGTGGTGGCTTTTTCTGCGCCTTCAAATAAATCACTAAGCGATTGCGGCTCAATGTAGTCGCCAAATTCACTTAATAGGTAGTCGCATACTTGTTGGTTTTCGAGTGGAGTGAGCGTACAGGTTGAATACACCAGCGTACCGCCTGGTTTTAATGCGTAAAAGGCGCTTTTAATTAAGTCTTTTTGTACTTGAGCTATTTCTATATTTGATTCTATTGACCAGTTTTTAAGTGCGTCGGCATCTTTTCGCACTGTTCCTTCGCCTGAGCAGGGCGCGTCTAGCAAAATGCTATCAAAGCATTCAAACATGTAGTTACCAAATATAACGCCATCAAAATGCGAGAGTGCACAGTTACTTACACCCATACGTTTAAGCGTTGCGCTCAGTACTTTTAAGCGAGACGACGAAAGCTCGTTGGCAACAAGCACGCCTTGGTTATTCATAAGAGCGGCAAGTTGTGAGGTTTTAGAGCCAGGTGCTGATGCCATATCAAGCACATAGTTATTTTGTGAGTCTAAGCTTTCAATACTTTGCTTAAGTGCCATAGGCGGAAGCATTGAGCTTGCCTCTTGCACATACATGGCCCCACTTAGGTGTAAGTCGGTATTACCTAATGCTAAATTTTGTTCTTCATCGCTTGGGCGTTCTAGCCAAAAACCCTCACTACACCAAGGTATAGGTGTAAGTTGCCAGTTTTTTTGTTGCGCAAGTTTTAAAAATTCTTCAATCGTTATTTTTAATGTATTTACACGAATAGATTTTCTGAGAGGGCGACGACACGCATTTATAAAATCGTCTAAATGTAGATGCGCTGGTAAGTAGGTTTTTACGTCGTCAATAAAATGCTCAGGGATATAAGTGTTGGCGTTCACGGGTGGCTCGTACATTAAAAATAAAGCGTGATATTAGCACTTTTAAAGTGTTTTTTCAGAGTTAAATATTGAATTTGTTTGTTGATGATGTGTCGACACTTTGTGGCTTTAGTGCATTTTTAGTGTGTTTAAATGCGACTTTAGATTAACGGTGTCGACAATGGGTGTGTTTTTTACTCATTTAGGTAGGGCTAAGGGTTGACAAGGTTTTTTATTAAGCACATAGTTAACTTACCAATTGTCGACAATTTATTTATGAAACCATGACACAACCTTTTTTAAACGATACACCTATTACTACAGCATCTGATCAAGTGTTTGTAGATATGCGCCGCGAAATAGTAGAGGGCAGCATAGAGCAAGGCAGCAAAATATCAGAGCCGGAGCTTGCAAAGCGCTACGGTGTAAGCCGTGCCACACTTAGAGAAGCATTAAATCGTTTAGAAAGCTGTTACTTAGTGGAGCGTAAAGCCAACGTGGGCTGCCGCGTAGTTGCGCTTACAGCAGAACGTTTAATTGAAGTATACCAAGTACGAAGTTCCCTTGAAGGGTTAGCATGTAGACTTGCTGCCGACAATATGGAACCCGAAGAAGTTAAAGGCTTAAAGCAATTACTTAATCAGCATTTGCAAACACAACGTGTAAAAGAGGGCGAATCGTACTATCAAGAGGCAGGCGATTTAGACTTTCATTATCGCATTATTAAAGGCAGTAAAAACGCACACTTAATACATTTGTTATGTAACGGGCTTTATCAATTAATTCGTATGTACCGCGTTCAAATGGGTATGGTGGGGCCGCGTGTATCTAAAGCGTTTGACGAGCACTTAGCCATTATTAACGCGATAGAAAACCATGATGGTGAACTTGCCGAAATGCTGATGAAGCGACACATAAGTGCATCGCAAGCCAATATTCAAACCAAATTTGATTTTTTAGCGAAGTAGAGAGCATAAGCTGCTTCGCTACCAAAACAGCCAAAATTAAGATTAAAACTATAAGTTACTCCATGTAGCAACCGTTCAAAGTGAGGAGAAAGTAATGTCAGCAGGATTAAAATTTAAACAGGCTATTGCTAATAACCGCCCATTGCAGGTAGTGGGTACTATTAATGCCTACACAGCCATGATGGCTGAAAAAATGGGCCATCAAGCTATTTACCTCTCTGGTGCTGGTGTGGCAAATGCCTCTTTTGGTATGCCTGATTTAGGTATGACTAGCCTTGATAACGTACTTGAAGATATTCGCCGTATAACTGGTGCCAGCGATTTACCATTACTTGTTGATGCCGATACAGGGTGGGGCGGCGCGTTTAATATTGCGCGTACCGTTAAAGAAATGACCAAAGCAGGCGCGGCGGGTTTTCATATTGAAGACCAAGTAGCGCAAAAGCGTTGTGGCCATCGCCCTAATAAAGAAATTGTAAGCCAAGGTGAAATGGTTGACCGCATTAAAGCGGCGGTTGATGCAAAAACCGATAGCGACTTTTACATTATGGCCCGCACCGATGCGTTTCAAAAAGAAGGCTTAAGTGCTGCGATAGACCGCGCAGCCGCCTGCGTTGAAGCCGGTGCTGACGCTATTTTTGCAGAAGCCGTACACGACCTTGCTGATTATCAAGCATTTGCAAAAGCGATTAACGTTCCAATTTTGGCAAACATTACTGAATTTGGTCAAACACCTATTTACACAAAAGAGCAGCTAAGTGATGTAGGCGTTGAAATGGTGCTTTACCCATTAAGTGCATTTAGAGCCATGAATAAAGCCGCGCTTAACGTGTACTCTGCCATTTTAAATGAAGGTTCTCAGCAAAGCCAAATCGAGAACATGCAAACACGCGCTGAGCTTTACGACTTTTTAGATTACCACACATACGAAAACACACTTGATAACCTTTTTTCATCAAAATCTGACAAATAATAACTATTAAAATAAAAATCACACACAAATTTAAGATAGGAGAAGATCATGGTAGATAAAGCATTAGGCGGTGCAGGCTTACGCGGCCAAGTAGCAGGGCAAACAGCATTATGTACAGTAGGGCAAACAGGCTCTGGTTTAACGTATTGTGGTTACGATATTAGCGAACTTGCCGAAAAAGCACAGTTTGAAGAAGTGTCTTTTTTACTTTCGCGCGGCGAGCTACCAACAGCCAGTGAACTGGCTGAATATAAAGCAAAATTAAAAAGTTTACGTGGCCTGCCAGATGCACTAAAAACCGTGCTTGAAAATATTCCTAAAGACGCGCACCCAATGGATGTTATGCGTACCGGTTGCTCCATGCTGGGTAACCTAGAAATGGAACTTGATTTTAGCAAAGCAAACGATGCTATTGACCGTATGGTTGCGGTGTTCCCAAGCATTATTTGTTATTGGTACCGCTTTACACATGATGGCGTTCGCATTGAAACACAAACTGATGATGACTCAGTTGGCGCGCATTTTTTAAATTTATTACACGACAAAGCACCGAGTGAGCTTTCTGCCCAAGTAATGAATGTGTCGCTAATTTTATACGCAGAGCATGAGTTTAACGCCTCTACCTTTACGGGGCGTGTATGTGCATCTACTTTGTCTGATATCCATTCTTGTGTAACGGGCGCTATTGGCACGCTACGTGGGCCACTTCATGGTGGTGCAAACGAAGCCGCTATGGATATGATTCAAAACTTTACAAGTGCAGAGCACGCCGAGCAAGAAGTTATGGGCATGTTAGAGCGTAAAGATAAAATAATGGGTTTTGGCCACGCTATTTATCGCGAGTCAGATCCGCGTAACGTAATTATTAAAAAATTCTCTGAAAAACTAGCGGCTGAGGTGGGCGATGATGTGCTTTACCCGGTTTCTGTTCGTTGTGAAGAGGTTATGTGGCGCGAGAAAAAACTGTTTTGTAATGCCGATTTTTTCCATGCATCGGCGTATCACTTTATGGATATTCCAACCAAATTGTTTACGCCAATATTTGTTATGAGCCGTGTTACAGGCTGGACTGCACATGTTAAAGAGCAACGTGCTAATAACCGTATTATTCGCCCAAGTGCAGATTACACAGGGCCAGAGGCACGCAGCTACATGCCAATTGAATCAAGAGGCTGATTAGTTACGCATAATACCAATCCGCAATAATACTTAATTAAGCGGATTGGTATAGGGTGAGCAACAAGCTCACGTTTTCGTCTTTTACTTCCCGTCACTTATTAGCGAACATGTATTATGACCATAATTAATAACACCCAATACCGAAAACCATTGCCCGGCTCAAATATAGATTACTACGACACGCAAGCTGCGGTAGATGCAATAAAGCCAGGCGCTTATGCCACATTGCCTTACACATCGCGCGTACTTGCCGAAAACTTAGTGCGCCGCTGTGAGCCTGATATGCTAACCGATGCGCTTGAACAGCTTATTGAGCGCAAACAAGATTTAGATTTTCCGTGGTATCCGGCGCGCGTGGTGTGCCATGATATTTTAGGCCAAACTGCATTAGTTGATTTAGCAGGCCTGCGCGATGCCATTGCTGCAAAAGGTGGGGATCCTGCAAAAGTAAATCCGGTTGTGCCAACACAGCTGATTGTTGATCACTCATTAGCGGTTGAGCACGCAGGCTTTGATCCTGAAGCATTTGAAAAAAACCGTGCAATAGAAGATAGACGCAACGATGACCGTTTTCATTTTATAAACTGGACTAAAACCGCCTTTAAAAATATTGATGTTATACCGCCAGGTAACGGCATTATGCATCAAATTAATCTTGAGAAAATGTCGCCTGTTATTCAAAACCGCGATGGCATTGCATTCCCCGATACCTTAGTAGGTACCGACAGCCACACCCCGCATGTTGATGCACTTGGCGTAATTGCTGTAGGTGTAGGTGGGCTTGAAGCCGAAAGCGTAATGCTTGGCCGTGCCTCGTACATGCGCCTACCAGACATTGTAGGTGTTGAGCTTACAGGCACTCGCCAACCCGGCATTACCGCCACCGACATTGTGCTGGCTATTACCGAGTTTTTACGCGCTCAACGTGTAGTATCAACCTACTTAGAATTTTACGGAGAAGGCGCCGATGCACTCACCCTTGGCGACAGGGCAACTATTTCAAACATGACGCCAGAATTTGGTGCCACTGCGGCCATGTTTTATATAGATGACAAAACAATAGATTATTTGCGTTTAACAGGACGAGATGAAGAGCAAATAGCGCTTGTAGAAAACTACGCTAAAACGGCAGGCCTTTGGAGCGATAGTTTAAAAACCGCAAAGTATGAGCGTGTTTTGACCTTTGATTTATCAAGCGTTGGACGCAATATTGCTGGGCCTTCAAATCCGCATCGCCGTGTATCAACGAGCGATTTAGCAAAAAAAGGTATATCAGGCAAGGTTGAAAACGAGGAAGGCTTAATGCCAGATGGCGCGTGTATTATTGCGGCTATTACCAGTTGTACTAACACCAGTAACCCACGAAATGTAATTGCTGCAGGGCTTATTGCTCGTAATGCAAATGCTAAAGGCTTAATGCGTAAACCGTGGGTTAAAACATCTCTAGCGCCTGGTTCTAAAGCGGTGCAATCTTACCTTGAAGAGGCAAACTTACTCCCTGAACTTGAAAAGCTCGGTTTCGGTATTGTGGGTTTTGCTTGTACTACCTGTAACGGCATGAGCGGCGCATTAGACCCTGTTATTCAAAAAGAAGTAATCGATCGCGATTTATACGTAACAGCGGTACTTTCGGGCAATCGTAACTTTGATGGGCGTATTCATCCGTATGCTAAGCAAGCATTTTTAGCGTCACCGCCATTAGTGGTGGCTTATGCTATTGCGGGTACTATTCGTTTTGATATTGAAAAAGATAGTTTAGGGCAAGATCAAAACGGCGACGATATAACGCTAAAAGATTTATGGCCAAGCGATGAAGAAATAGACGAAGTAATAAAACAAAGCGTAAAGCCAGAGCAATTTAAAAAAGTGTACGAGCCTATGTTTGATTTAACCGTAGATTACGGTGAAGACAACGATCCACTTTATAACTGGCGCGAGCAAAGCACGTATATTCGCCGCCCGCCATACTGGGAAGGCGCTCTTGCAGGTGAGCGTACCATGACCGGCATGCGCGCACTTGCTGTACTTGGCGATAACATTACAACAGATCATTTATCACCATCAAACGCAATTATGGCAAGCAGTGCGGCGGGTGAATACTTAACTAAAATGAATGTCCCAGAAGAGGACTTTAACTCGTACGCAACGCACCGAGGCGATCACTTAACAGCGCAGCGTGCGACATTTGCAAACCCTAAATTGTTAAACGAAATGGTGCTTGATGAAAACGGCGAAGTTAAACAAGGTTCATACACGCGTTTAGAGCCTCAAGGTACAAATACCCGTATGTGGGAGGCAATCGAGACTTACATGAAACGTAAACAGCCACTAATCATTGTAGCGGGTGCCGATTATGGCCAAGGCTCATCTCGCGATTGGGCTGCAAAAGGCGTAAGGCTTGCAGGCGTTGAAGTGATAGCCGCAGAAGGATTTGAGCGCATACACCGTACTAACTTAATTGGCATGGGTGTATTACCGCTTGAATTTAAACCAGGCACTACCCGTAAAACCCTTAACATTGATGGTAGCGAAAGCTTTGATGTTAAAGGCGAACCAACACCTAGCGCGACCATTGATTTAGTGATTACGCGTAAAAGTGGTGAGGTGCTAATTGTACCGATGAAGTGCCGCCTTGATACCCAAGAAGAGCTTTCTATTTACGCCGCTGGCGGTGTACTACAGCGTTTTGCACAAGACTTTTTAGAAGCAACGCAATCAGCATAAGGGGCGTACACTATGTTTAAACCACAAATTAAAGTATCGGCAACTTACATGCGTGGCGGCACCAGTAAAGGCGTGTTTTTTAATTTAACTGATTTGCCAAAGCCCGCCCAAGTGCCAGGTGAGGCGCGCGATAATTTATTACTACGTGTTATAGGCAGCCCTGATCCATACGGCAAACAAACCGATGGTATGGGCGGTGCTACATCAAGTACCAGTAAAACAGTTATTTTAAGTAAAAGTGAGCAACCTAATCACGATGTTGATTATTTATTTGGTCAAGTTGCCATTGATAAGCCGTTTGTAGATTGGAGCGGTAACTGCGGTAATTTAACTTCAGCTGTAGGTGCATTTGCGATAACGAATGGCTTAGTTGAAAAAAATACAGTGCCCGACAACGGCGTTGCTATTGTGCGTGTGTGGCAAGCAAATATTAAAAAAAGTATTTTAGTTCATGTGCCTATGACCAATGGTGAAGTACAAGAAACCGGTGATTTTGAGCTCGACGGTGTTACCTTTGCTGCCGCTGAGGTAAAACTTGAGTTTTTAGACCCAGCCGACGGTGATGGCGCGTTATTTCCAACAGGCAATGTAGTGGATGACTTAGAAGTACCAAGTATTGGCACTTTAAAAGCGACCATGATCAACGCAGGCATTCCTACTGTATTTATCAATGCAAGCGATATTGGCTATACCGGCACTGAGCTACAAGATGACATAAATAATGATGTTGCAGCGCTTGAAAAGCTTGAAACTATTCGTGCTTATGGCGCAGTAAAAATGGGGTTAATTACTAATATTGACGAAGCACAAGCGCGCCAACATACACCTAAAGTAGCGTTTGTTGCTAAACCCGCAGACTACACATCGTCGAGTAATAAGCATATTAGTGCAAACAGTATTAACTTATTAGTACGCGCAATGTCGATGGGTAAGCTTCACCATGCCATGATGGGTACAGCCGCAGTTGCTATTGGCACAGCTGCAGCTATTGAAGGCACACTTGTAAATATTGCAGCTGGTGGCGGTGCGTTAAACGAAGTTAACTTTGGTCACCCCTCGGGCACGTTAAAAGTAGGAGCCGAAGCTAAAAATATAAAGGGTGACTGGCAAGTTACCAAAGCCAGTATGAGCCGAAGCGCTCGCGTACTGATGGAGGGGTTAGTAAAGGTTCCTCAATAGTTTTACGTTCTCATTAACGGCAACAAGCGTTGCCGTTAATGTTTAGCTAAAATTCATATTGATTCATCACGTTATAAACTTTGTGTTCAGGCTATCCCTCTAGAAACCCGCCTTTAAAGTCTCATGATTTTTCACTACACACTCCTAAATGAGTTTTTTTACATGTATATGCAGCATTTACTTGAAGAATCTTATTAACAAACTAAATTAAATGTAATATTCACTTAACATAGTGGATATATTGTACGTTAGAGCAATGCTTTTTAATGTCTTTAACATATGTTATTGAAAAATGGTAAAGGTTATAAAAAAGCATCGTTTGACTTGTTTTAAAAACATTCACTTTAATTGTATAGGAAGGTTGCAAAAAAAATATTATTTAACATAAATTCAACCTACTGGTAGTAAAGGTTTTAATTGTGTATGCGTTTGTATTTTATGTAAATCTTAACATTCATATTAATAAAATAATTACTGGTACTCATTGCAGGCTATCTAGGAGAGATAAATGGCACAACGTATGACTAAGATTACCCCAATCGCAGCTTCTGTTGCACTAACATTAGGTTTAGCTGGTTGTGGTTCAGACAACGATAGAAACATTTACGTTCCTCCCGTTGAATCGGTAACATCATCTGATGAAGCACAATTTAATGTAGAAGTAACAGGTAAAGCTGTTAAAGGTGCTATGAAAGGCGCCGTTGTCAGCGTAATGACTTTAGGCACATCGGGCGAAAGTGTACCTGTTGCATTTAGATTAGAAGCCTCAGCTGATGTTGAAACGTTTACAGGCGAGGCAACTTCTCAAGATACGGCAGATGCGGCAGTAGAAGCAAGCAAAATTGCAGGTAACCCTGATGCGCTAATCACTAACGATAGTGGTCGCTACAGCATTTACTTAGAAGATGATTTTTCTGGCCCTGTATATATTACAGTGACTACCTCAGAAGAAGGCGATGATAGTTTCTTAAGATGTGACGCTTACGTCGGTTGTGGAACTTACGATGAAGCCCCTGAAGAAGATGATGTTAACGATGGTGACACAAACATTGAATTTGGTGAGTGGTATAAAACAGATCTAGAGCTTTCCGTTGTTAAATATGTAGCGGCAGCAGAAGCCGACTCATCTGAGGCGAGCGGCGCAGCAGGCGATGCAAACGTAGCACGTTCGTTTAAAGCTAACGTAACCTTTTTAACTTCGCTAGTTGCTCAAACTCTGCTTGAAGTCGAGGGTGAAATTGACTCTGAAACTATTGCCTCAACAAACTTAAATACAGTAATTCAGGTTTTAGGACCAGATGCAGCAATTTTATTATCTGCACTTATTGGTGATCTATCAAATGGTGGCGCGGTAGATTTAAGTGATGTAGACGGCGAAGAAAGCCTTTCACAAGGTGTGTTGATGCTTGCTCAGTTGTCGTCTTCGGTACAAGGCTTACCATCAATTTCAGATGCTATGGCAAGTATTAAAGCCGGTATTGCGGCTGGTACTTTAAGTACAACTGATATTGCTGCAACATTGCAGACTTCTGTATCTAGCACTGCAAGCGTGTTTGTAGCTATTGCAACGGGTGATGAAGGTGCAATTAAAACGGCATTAGAAGCAGCCTACTTAGCTAATAACCCTAATGCATCAACTGCTGAGATTAATGCATTTGCACAAAACTCCGCTGGTATTGCAGCTAAAGCAAAAGAAGCAAAAGACAACGCAGTTAAAAACGGTGCAGCAACCGATGCAGAGCTGGCAGAGATTGCTTCTGTAGTACAAAGTGCTTTAGAAGAGCTGGGTTGTACTGGCGATGAGTGTGTTGCAGATGATGACTTTTTTGCAGATTTAGCGGTTGCGTTATCAGCGCAAATTGATGCATCTTCTACTGAGCTTACTGCTCTACAAACATCTATAGATTCAGCTGAAGAAATGCTTGCTGATGTTCAAGAAATCGGTGATGCCGTAACTGACGCAGCGACTGCAATTGAGTTTGTTGCGGCTGTAGCTGCACTTGAAAATGAAGCTGAAGCTGCTGGTTTAGCAATTGCGACAAATATAATTTATGTTAAAGCACAAGGTTATGTTAGCACCGCGTCTTTACTTGTAACTCAAAGCTCTGACTATCAAAGCATACAGGGTTCTGCAACTGCGCTACAGGCATTAGCTTTAAAAGAAGTTGAAAACGTAAGTACATATGATGCAGCGCTAGCACAGTTAGTTCTTGATGCAGAAGCCGCTATTACTGAATACGGAATTGAAGTTGAAGCTGCTAAAGAAATTGCGCTAAACACTGCCGATGCCGCAGATGTTAAGAAATCAGTTGCAGATACTGCTGAAGCCGCATCAACAAGTGCACTTGCTGATGCGCAAGCTGCCGTTGACTCGAGTGACGATGCACAAGCAACTGTTGAATCAGTTGATGTTGCGATAGCTGCTGCGTCAGAGTTTTCTGCTGCTGTATATGCACTTGAGCTTGCGATTGAACAAGCATTAGAAGCTGCAACGGAATATGAAGCTGTAGCAGTAACTGAAGCTGATATGGCTGAAGCCACAGAGTTAGTTGAAAGTGCAGAAATGATGGCCAAAGCTGCTGTAACTCAGGCTTTACTTGCTAATGCTCAGCTAGTAACCGCACTTGGTCTTAAAGCAGAAGCAGAGCTTGCGGTTGCAACAGCGTCGGTTAAAGAAACCTCAATGTCACTTTCTACAATGACGGTACTTACGAACTCTGGTGGCCACGCTGTTGTTGATGCAGCTGATGTTTTAGCAGACGTTATTGGTGAATTAGCTGAGATGGGTAACTCAGGTGAAGGCACTTCTACTCGTCAACCTGAGTGGGCTTACGAATATAGCTTAGACGATTTAACTTTAGTGCTTATAAACTCGATTACAGATAGCATGATTACAGCGTCTGCAGCTTATCAAGATAACCAATTAGTTGTTGCCTGGGGCGGTATGCTAACTACTGAAGGCGACGCAACAGTTGAGATTGTTACAGGTGATGTAGCCGAAGATGCACTTGAAGAGTGTCAAGCATTTGCTGATGGTACGATTACTGACTCTACACAAATTGATTCATGTTTAGTATTTACGTTTGACGAAGCAGTAGATGCAAGTTCAGTAGATGACGCTGAGCTAATTAAGTCTGAAGCTTGGAATCGTGTTGAAATTATGGATGGTGACTCAAGTTTTATGGGTATGCTAAACCTAAGCGTCATGGAAAACGCAGACATAACAATGCTAGAAGCAGCTGGTGTGTCGGGTGATTTAGACTTTAGTGTTATGTATGAGGTTGATGGTAGTGGTGACGAAGACAAAACCATGTTTGAAATTAAAGTAAATGGCGACGCCGCAATGGGCTACACCTTGTCTATGTCAGGTACTGAATCTGCAGGTTACATGGGCGATGTTAAAGCGATGTACGATGGCATGATGATGACCTTTGGTACAGCAACTAAAGTAACAAATGGGGTGTCGATTACGTATATTGATGATGAAGTAATTGATTACACAGATGTTGATTTAATCGACGCAAGTAAGTAATTTAAAACTTTAAAAGGGAAAAGCCGTGTGCTTTTCCCTTTTTTTATAGAAAGCGATTTTATTATGAAAAAAAAAATTCTCTTGGTAGGATTTTCGACAGCTCTTATTTCTCCACTTGCATCCGCAGATAATCAATTTCAAATTTTTACTCACTTTGACGCAGAAATTTATACCGAGGCACAACCAGTACAAGCCTTTGTTGATGATTTTGATGCGCCACTTAAATCGGGTGATAGTGCATTTACCTACAATATATTTGAAGTAGGTGTTGGTTACGGAAATTTTAAAGTTGGCTTACAGAGCCGTTACGATTACGTACTTAATTTTGATCCTGATACTGCGCTATATACACATACAGAAAAAAACGATTTAGCTTTTGAAGATAGGTTTTACACTTATTATCTAGATGCTAAACAAGCAACTTCTAATGGTGTTTTTGTATCGTATGACTTTAAATTTTTAGACAAAAGCGCATTAACGATTACACCCAAGCTATCTATTTTTGCCAGCTCTCACTTCCAAGATGCAACTGTAAACGGTCAAATATACAGTGATGAAATTGAAGGAGCTGTAACCGTAGATTACAACTTTTCAAGAGACATATTATTTAAAGAGTTTACTCCTTCTGATAGGCCTGATGGCTTAGGCTATAGCCTGGATATTTTTGCTGATTGGCAAGTAAACGATGAGCTTCAAGTAGGCCTTAGTGTAAAAGATTTACTTTATAACACTGATTACGACGATAGTGGTTCTGTAAAAGGGCAAACAACAGAGATCCCTTTTAGTGAAGACGATAATGGCGATATTGTTACTCAGCCAACAGTTTCACTACAAACATCTGCATATGGAAACACGCAATCACATGATTTAGAAATGGAGATGCGTTTACAAGCATTTGCTGATTACAGAATTAATGAGCGCTTTTCTACCCAGCTAACAATTAAACGCTACGATCAAGACACATTTAATCAGGTAAAAGGGCGTGTTCACTTTTGGGACCACTGGAAAGTGCAAGCTGGTTACGAAACAAAAAGTGAGGCTTTTTTGGTTGGTATAGAAAACGAGTATTTTGGTCTTAATTTACAAACTGATAGTTTAGATTTAGATAAAGCCTATTATGCAAATGTGAATTGGTATATGAACATTAAGTTTTAAGGAATGAAGATGCTAAAACAAATCTTACCTTTAGGGGCTGTTATCGCATTAGCTGGTTGCGGTGGTTCTTCATCTGATAGTGATGATACTCAAAGTGTTGCCGTTACTGTTGCTTCAACATCTTCCACTGTAAATTTTTATGTTGCAAATTGGCAGCCTTCTCAAGGCACTTTAAATGTAATTAATAGCGATGGGGTTGTTCAAGAGTCGATTGCAGTAGAGGATATCAACACCGCAAGCGTGAGTGTAGATCCACTTACCTTTAACAGCTTTGAATTTATTCCAGATGATACTACTTTAACATGTCCTCGTTTTACAGGTTGTGGTAGAACTGTTCGTGGGGATATTAACGATTTAAACGAAAACCGCTTGATTGATTATCAAGAGTCAACAGCGGTCATTTTAAATTACAAAGCGAGTGCTTTTAGTGCGCCAGGAGTAAATACAGTTTATTTATCGCCGCTTAGTAAAACGATTTCTGATGAAGGTTACAGTGCTGTTGCAGCAAGTTTAGCAGTAACTCCTTTTTACCATTTAACACATAGTAATTTAAGTGCAAGTGTTGAAGCTGAAATGGTGACTAATGCATTTACTTACGCTGCAATAATCGCGGGTGCCACAGATACAAGTTTTAGTGTTGAAAATGCATTTACTGACTTTGCTACTAAACAAGAAGACCAGCAAGCATGGCAGGATTATAGCGAGTTGGCAGCGCAATACGTTACCGATAATTTATTTAGTGAGCAAGGCAGCGCGTTATTACAAAACGTTGCTGGTGAAGTAAAACAAACGATAGCAAGTGTCACTACCTACTCTAATTGGCAAGCTAGAACACAAGACACTCAGAGCTTAGATTCAAGAGAATTACTTGTTGATACTCGTAATATTATTGGTGTTGCAAGGCTTCAAGAAAAAAGTTACTCAGATGAGCTGGATTCTAAATTTGAAGAGCTTGAGGGGGCTTTTGATGAGGATACTCAGCAAACGCTTAATGCACTTATTAACTCTCTAAACGAAGTTATTACTAATTACTCGCCATTAGCAGGTGATTCGACACCAGCAGGGCAATATAAACTTAGAGACTTAGATATTGATTATAGTAAATCGCCTTATGCTTGGGTTATAACCGGCACATATGATGATTTACCTATCACTATAGATTTATCTATTCCGACATTTCGTGTTAGCGGCGTGCTTGGCGATCAAATTGAAGGCGTGATGACTGCTTCAATCACTAATGGTGAAACAGTGCTCAATGTAGATGTAAGCGATTTACTTATACAGTTTGATGGAATTGACGTAGTTAATGAGTTAAACCCAGATGCCGAGACAGGCATTGCCCAGTTAACTACCAATGTAATTATTAGTAAAGCTGAAGGTAAGCTTGATGGTGATTTATCGCTAAGCTTAGAGCGCTTTGTAAACTCATTTGGTGAAGTATCAAACACATTATCAACATTCGATTTTGTTGGTAATTACGAAAGTAGTATTCAAAATACAGATTTTCATATTACAGCAGTGGAATCGTCACCATTTATAGGGGAAGAAAATGACGATTTAGCATTTACTTTTGAGCTAGATTTTCCCTTAAGTGGTGCGAGTGATTTTAAATTTGCGTATGTGGGTGATGCTGCAAACTTATCAGAGCTTACTTCAACAGATATTTTTGTGAGTGTACAAAATAGAGCTTTAGATCTTCGTATAAGAGATGTAAGTGGCAACCTTAATCTTATTGCTAAAGGTGAAAATGGCCGTTGGTTAGATGTAAAACAAAAAGGTCGTAACTACAGTGGAGGTCTATATTTTGGTGATACTAAAATTGCTGAAGTTACTGCAGTGAGAGGGATCCCAGGTGTATTATTTCCTAACGGTGATTTCGAATCGTTATTTTAACTAGCTTAAAGTACTAACTTATAAAGAAAAGCCCAACCTTTGTTGGGCTTTTGTTTTTATGAAATATATTTTACAAAAACTCTATACTTACCGTTTCACCTTTTGCGATGCTACCGCTTTGTGCGGGTACTACAATTAAGCAATTTGCTTTACTGAGTGACGAAAGTACGCCTGAGCCTTGTTTATTAAATGGCGTTACAAGCAAGTCACCTTGCTCATTTGTTGTAGCTGTAGCACGTTGAAAGTCGGCTCTGCCAGGGCGTTTTTTAACAACTGATGTTGTAATAGCATTAAAATGCATTTTAGGGGTTACTTGCCCAAGTCCAGAGAGCTTTTGTAGTGCAGGCTCTACTAGTTGATTAAACGTTACTGCAGCTGATACCGGATTACCTGGTAAGCCAAAAAAGTAGCTGTTCGGTAACTTACCAAAAGCGAAAGGTTTACCTGGCTTCATGGCTATTTTCCAAAAATGGATATTACCAATTTCATTTAATACTTCTTTAGTAAAGTCAGCTTCGCCAACCGATACACCACCTGAACTTATTACAGCATCTGCTTTTTCATCTGCACTTAAAAAAGCTTGAGTAATGAGCGCTTTATCATCGCGGATGATACCTAAATCAAGCACATCTATGTTTTGTTGCTGTAATGCACTAATTATTACGGCGCGGTTACTTTCATAAATAGCGCCTTTTTTAAGGGGCTGTCCAGGCTCAATGAGCTCATCACCTGTAGAAAACACGGCGACTTTTAATTTGCGAGTAACATTTATGTCGGCAATACCTAAAGAGGCGAGTAAGCCTACATCAACGGCTTTGAGTTTATCGCCTGCATCTAAAATAACGTCATTAATTGCAATGTCTTCACCGGCAAAACGAATGTTTTCATTAATGCCCGGCTGCGCAGTGAATGTGATTTGATCACCATCAGCCGATGCGTTTTCTTGCATTACAACGCCATTAGCACCCGGTGCAATGGCTGCTCCCGTCATTATTCTTACGCACTGTCCGGGAGTAAGTGTGCCTTCAAACGTTTGCCCTGCAAATACGCTCCCTACTTGTGTATAGGTTAAGCTTTTGTCTGAAATACAAACAGCATAGCCATCCATAGCAGAGTTATTGTGAGCAGGCACATTAATATTAGATTTAACATCACTGGCTAAAACCCGGCCAACACTTTGCATAATAGGAATGGTTTCATTATCCGAAATTGCATTGATAGAGCTTAGTATGTTTTGAATTGCCGTTTCTATTGGTAATAAACCGGGTGCATTGCAAACATCGTTCATATATATTGCTTACTTAAATCATTTTATTTTTAAAACAATACTTATAATGTCAAAGCTTTACAATACATTGCTGGGTTATTTTTTGTTTGTATTTTGTGTGTTCTCAAGCACGTTAAGCGCAAAAGAAACATTGCATGTCGCAGTAGCGAGTAACTTTAAAACTGTGTTACAAACTTTACTGCAAGAATCACCTTTACCCGGTGTACAAGTAAAAATATCGGCCGCTTCAAGCGGGGTTTTATATTCGCAAATTGTACATGGTGCGCCGTTCGATGTGTTTTTATCAGCAGATGATGTTCGCCCGCAAGCATTAATAAAAGAAGGGTTGGCAAGTCAAAGTAGCTTAGTTACCTACGCATTAGGTGAGCTTGCATTGTGGCAGCCCAATGCTGATAAGGTAAATAATAAAGTAGCCATCGCTAACCCGCGTTTTTCACCTTATGGTCGTGCATCGCAGTTTTATGCTAATGCCCATTTTAAAAAGCCAATAAGTTACGTATATGGTAATAACATTACGCAGGCCTTTCAGTTTGTTCAAAGTGGTAATGTATCAATTGGTTTGGTGGCGGTGTCTACGTTAAAAGCTGCGTATAGCAATACACAAAACCCTAAGTATTTAGATTACAAAGTGCTAGAGGCGAGTGAATACCCCGATATTATCCAGCAAGGCGTTATTATAAAATCGACAAAAAAAATGGCGAGTGCTAAAAAGCTTATGGATTTTTTAATATCAAGCAGCACTCAACTTAAGCTTATTGAATTAGGATACAGATCAAAGGACAGCAATGCTTCAAAGTGATTTAACTGCGCTGTGGTTAACAATTAAACTTGCCTTTATAACCGCTATATTACTACTCGCTTTTTGCATTCCGGTTGCTTATAAGTTAGCTGGCTATAAAGGTAAGTTTAAACCTTTTTTAGAGGCATTAATTGCTATGCCTTTGGTACTACCGCCCACTTTATTAGGTTTTTACTTATTGGTTCTTTTTTCGCCTACGCACGCTTTTGGGCAGTTTTGGTTTTGGTTAACGGGTACACAGCTTGCGTTTAGTTTTCAAGGTGTGGTTATTGGTTCTCTTTTTTATTCATTGCCGTTTGTAATGCAGCCTTTGGTTGCAGGTTTTAAACAAATAAACCAAACCTATAATGAAGCTGCAATCGCATTGGGGTTAAGCCACTATAAACGCTTTGTGTATTTAATTTTACCATTACTCAAGCCCAGTATTGGTAGTGCGTTTGCCTTGGGATTTGCGCATACATTGGGTGAATTTGGTCTGGTATTAATGATTGGTGGTAATATTCAAGGGCAAACACAAGTGGTTTCTATTGCTTTGTACGACCATGTTGAATCGCTAAATTACGCGGCTGCGCATCAGCTTTCTCTTATATTATTGGCTATTTCATTTGCGTGTTTAGTGCTGTTGTTCAAATTTAATAAAAGCATCGTTGGGGTTAAACAATAACATGATTAAATTAACCCTATTTAAAGCACTTAATAACTTTAATTTAGATATAAACCTGCAATTAGAGTCGTTTAATATTGCAGGTGTTTTTGGTCCGTCCGGATCAGGTAAGTCTACATTGCTGCGTTGTATTAGTGGCCTTGAAGGCAAGCAAAGTATTTATATTAATAATCAGCCTGTGCATCATTTACCTAGTGATAAACGCGGAGTAACACTGCAAGTGCAATCGTGTCCGTTATTTCCTCATTTAGATGTTGCCGGCAACTTAGCATTTACTCAAAAGCACTGCGCTAATAGGCAAACCGACTTATCTGAGCAAGAAGTGATTACAGCTCTTGAGTTACAGCCACTTCTTAAACGCAATGTACAAAGTTTATCGGGCGGGGAGCGTCAACGAGTGGTGTTTGCACGTACATTGTTGGCAGGTCAAAAGCTTATAATTTTAGATGAGCCGTTTAGTGCGCTCGACTGGCCACTTCGCTTTAAAACACTAACAACTATGAGTAATTTAGCAGCTAAATTTAACATTAAATTTATAATAGTGAGCCACTCTTTAAAGGAGCTATTGTTTTGCTGCGATACTCTAATTCAGCTTGAAAAAGGTAAGGTGATAAACCAAGGGCCAAGTGGGTTAGTCGCCAAGGCTATTTATGCTAACAACAAACAAACACCCCTGAGCTTACTTAATTATGACATTATTAAATTTGATGAAAAATACGCTGTTTATCACCTTCAAATAAAACAAAGCGAGCAGCAGTTATTTGTATCTCCAAGCGCCGTTGAGCAAGGTGGTAAGCTAGTTATAGAGAGCGAGCAAATTGCAATTAGTGCTATTAAACCAATACACTCAGAGAACACTAATGTATTGGTTTGTATACTGACTAGTGCTGAAGTTATTGATAGCAATTGGCAGCTCACACTTAATGTAGATGGGCAAACATTGTATTGCTTACTTTCAGCAAGAGTATGGGATCAAAGTAATTATAACGTGGGCGATACACTTTGTGCCGCTATCCATAACCTAGAGTAAATAATTAAAACGCGAGCTACTTACTACACGTGGGGCACTGACTGTTTTTAGGAATTTTAAAGCGGTTGAATTCCATGCTGAGCCCATCCACCAGCAACAAATGTTCACTTAAGCTACTTGGCAAACCCGCCATAATTTTTAGTGCCTCTGTGGCCTGAATGCTGCCAATTAACCCTACGATTGGCGAGAGCACGCCCGATTCTGAGCAGCTTTGTGTTTGCTCATTAAAAAATTGCGATAAGCACGCGTAGCAGTGGCTGTGCTGCTGCATGGTAAAGCAGGCAACTTGGCCTTCCATTCTAATTGCAGAGCCCGAAACGAGCGGTGTTTTTGTCTTAAAACAGGCGCTATTGAGCAAATTACGTGTAGGCAAGTTATCAGAGCAATCGATTACTATATCAATATTACTTAATAGCTCATCAAGGTTTGAGTTTTCACCTAAAAATGTATCGATTGTATGTATATCTATTTCATCATTTAAGCTAGTTAATTGCGCCTTAGCTGCGTGTGTTTTTAAGCTTCCCACATCTGTTTGCTTATAAAGCACCTGCCTTTGCAAGTTTGTAGCATCAACCACATCGTTATCTACAAGCGTTAATGTTCCTACACCTGAGGCGGCCAAGTACTGCGCAACCGGGCAGCCCAAACCACCTAAACCAACTATAAGTGCATGAGACTGCCACAGTTTTTCTTGTCCATCTATATCAAGTTGTACAAGCATAATGTGGCGAGAATAACGTAATTGCTGTTGATAAGTTAATGGCGGTTTTTGCATAAATTTTTGCTCAAATTTTTTTGTAACAATACCAAGTAGTTAAAACCCAGAGCAAGTAAAGCTTTAAAAATCTTTGCACTGTTAACGCACATTTAATCTGCTTTAGTAGTGCAAAGCGAAATAATTATCAACTGTGAAAAATGCAAGTCTTTGAATCGGTTGATTAATAATTGTTGGCTTAGTAATTGCTGAATGTGGTTAACGTTAATTTAACAACTGGCGCGGTTTATATGCTACCAAAGTAGTATGTACTGCTTAAAACAACAATCGTTACAAGGAAAAATAACATGCAACCGAGTTCTGGGTTTAATCTCATATCGTTTAGCGGAAAAATGAAAATACTGCATTTAAGCTGGATGGTGTTTTTTATCTCATTTTTTGTCTGGTTTAACCATGCGCCATTATTGGGTGCTATTGCAGGTTCGCTTGGCATCACTATGGCTCAAGTAAAAACACTCCTCATACTAAATGTGGCTTTAACCATTCCTGCCCGTGTTGTGGTTGGTATGCTAACCGATAAATTTGGACCTCGCATTGTTTACGCTGCACTACTTATTACGTGTAGTATTCCGTGTTTTATGTTTGCACTTGCAACAACGTTTGAGCAAGCAGCTATCGCCCGTTTTGCACTTGGCTTTATTGGTGCGGGTTTTGTTGTGGGCATTCGCATGGTGAGCGAGTGGTTCCCAGCAAACGAATTAGGCACAGCAGAGGGTATTTATGGTGGCTGGGGTAACTTTGGCTCTGCAGCAGCCGCAATGCTGTTACCAGTATTAGCGTTGATGTTTGGTGGCGAAGATGGCTGGCGTTATGCGATTGGCTTAACAGGTGTGTTAAGTGTCATATTTGGTGTTATTTGGTACTTAAATGTATCGGATACACCTAAAGGTGGCACGTACTTTAAGCCTAAAAAAGTAGGGGCAATGGAAGTAACCAGTAAAGGTGACTTTGTACTACTACTTATAATGAAACTCCCTATGTATGGTGCATTGGCGTTACTTACCTGGAAGCTTTCTCCTACTGGCGCAAACTTACTTTCTGACAATTTTGTAATTGGCACATACGTGTTTTTAGTGCTGCTTTATATTTACGAAGTGTATAAAACGTTTGATATAAACGGCCATATTTTTAAACAACCTGTTCCAGAATCTCATCGTTACGACTTTAAGCAAGTTGCTGTTTTAAACATCCTTTATTTTACTACATTTGGCTCAGAGCTAGCTGTTGTATCTATGCTGCCATTATTTTTTATGGAAGTATTTGGTCTTGATATGGTGTACGCAGGCTTATTAGCATCAGCTTATGCATTTATGAACTTAGCCTCTCGCCCTGGTGGTGGTTGGATTTCAGATAGAATGGGTCGTCGTAAAACACTTATTGTACTTACCACAGGCCTAGCTGTAGGTTATTTTGTTATGGGCTTAGTTGACGCAAGCTGGCCGCTTTGGCTTGCAGTTGCAGCAGCCATGGCGTGTTCGTTTTTTGTTCAAGCAGGAGAAGGCGCAGTATTTGCCGCAGTGCCACTTATTAAACGTCGTTTAACGGGTCAAATTGCAGGTATGACAGGTGCCTACGGTAATGTAGGGGCTGTTGTATATTTAACGGCGCTCTCGTTAGTTGATTACCAAACATTCTTTATGATTATCGCTGCCAGTGCATTGTTAGGTTTAGGTGCATTATTTTTCATGAAGGAACCCGATGGCCACATCACAGAAGTAAACGAAGATGGCACCGTTGAACTTATTTCTGTGACTTAAGGCAACCTTATGTTTGATGAAACCCAAAAAGCCAGCGCACTTACAAACGAACTTAACGTTGAGTTTGGTGGGCACAGTAGCAAAGGTATAAAAACCGAAAACCAAGATGCGTTTGCTGCTCTTAATACTCAAGCGCAAGAAAAAGAGTCAAAAGGGGTGATTGCCTGCTTGGCCGATGGGTGTTCATCAGCAAAAAATGCTAAACAAGCGTCACAGTTATCGGTAACGCACTTTATAAATGAGTATTTAAATACACCACCAAGTTGGGCCGTTAAAAAGTCGGTATCTAAGGTATTGGCCAGTTTAAATCAGTGGCTGAATTCTCAATCGGTTAATTACAATCACCTTGGCCAGCGCCAAGCAGATTGGATGACCACGTTTACAGCGCTTATTTTAAAATCGGCTACGGGTTATATTTTTCATTTAGGTGATACCCGAATTACGCGTTTACGTGCAAAAAATATGGAAGCGATAACACGCGACCATAAAGTAAACGATACCCTAACGCGGGCTTTAGGCGCACAGCTTCATCAAGAAATTGATGTATACGAAGTAGAACTTAAAGCTGATGATATTTATATACTTACCTGCGATGGTGTACACGATGTGTTGCCATACAGTGATATACAAAAGCTAATTGATGAGCATACTAATTTAGAGCACGCAGCAAAAGCAGTGACAGAGCTTGCCATAGCAAGAGGCAGTGACGACAACGTAAGCTGCTTACTTGTAAAAGTGAATAGTATTGCAAAACAAAATTTAGACGAGTTATATCACTCTTTAACGAGGCGAAAAATTCCGCCACCGTTAAAGGTTGGCCAAAAAATTGATGACTTTACTGTTATCCGTGAATTACATGCTAGTAGCCGCTCGCACATTTATTTAGTGCAACAAACACCCGATACGCCGCCTGTTGTATTAAAAGCGCCTTCGGTAAATTTTGAAGACGACGTGCACTACCTTCAAGGCTTTATAAGAGAAGGCTGGGTAGGGCAACGTATTAATCATCCCAATGTAATGAAAGTTTTAAATACGCAATCGCAAAGCCGATTTTTATATCATATTTGCGAATACATGGACGGGCAAACACTGAGTGATTGGAAGCATGATGTGCCGCATCCAGAAATTACCCAAGTGCGCAGTATTATTGAACAAATAGTACAAGCACTTAGAGCGTTTCAGCGTTTGGATATGGTGCATCGCGATTTAAAACTCGATAACGTGATGATAGACGCTCACGGCAAAGTAACATTAATCGATTACGGCACGGTAAGTGTTGCGGCAATGGATGAGTCGGTAAAGCAAATTGCTGATGATTGCCCGCAAGGTACGGTAGATTACACCGCACCAGAGACGCTTATAACGATGCACGCCGATTTTAAAAGTGATTTATTTTCGCTAGGCGTTGTTGCGTACGAATTATTATGTTCAAAATTGCCGTATCAGCCACTCGCGCATAATCATGTACCAAAAGATTACAGTCACTGGCAATACACAAGTATTCAAAAGCACAGAGCAGATATCCCGTTTTGGTTAGATCAGGCTTTAATGAAAGCATTGGCTCCCAAACCCGAATTCAGATACCACGCATTTTCTGAGTTTATAAGTGATATCAATAAACCTAATCCACATTTAAAAAGTACCGCCCCGAAAGACTCAATAATGAAACGCGATCCGGTTTTAGTCTGGAAAAGTATTTCGTTGTGTTTATTTATAGCCTTGATGTGCGTACTCATAATTAAAAATTAAGAGATAAACATGTTTAATCATAAAAAAAACTTACCTATTATTTTTATACTGGGTAGCTTAACTGCGCCTTCAATAAGCCAAGCGGCGCAAACCGATCTTAACTTTAGGCTGCGTTTTGAAAGCGCAGAGCAAGATAACGCACTAAAAGATGCAAGTAGCTTAACGCTGCGTACACGCCTCACTCATAAAACAGATGAAGTGAATGGGTTTTCTGCTCTTATTGAAGTTGAAGACAGCCGAAGCCTGTTAGGTGTGGACGATTATAATAATACACTGGGTAAAAATACTAATTACTCAGTAATAGCCGACCCAGAAACCACAGAGGTAGATCAGGGTTTTATAAAATACGCCAAAGATGCTTTAGCAATTAAAGTGGGTAGGCAAGTAATAGCACTTGATGGGCAACGGTTTGTGGGCCATGTTGGCTTTAGGCAAGACAGACAAACCTTTGATGCTGCTACAGTAAATTACACGTTTAATGATATTAACTTGCACTATAGCTACATAAGCAAGCGCAACCGTATATTTGCCGATAGCAAAGATATTGATTCATCCGATCACCTTATAAATGCAAGCTTTAAAACAAGCGTGGGTAAGGTGGTTTTATACAGTTATTTATTAAGTAACGACGCAGTAGATGATGACAGCTTAGATACCTATGGCGTGTCTTTTAATGGAAATAAAACGCTCAGTGATATTAAATTTTACTATAAAGCAGAGTACGCCACGCAATCTGCATCAACTAGCATGAGTGATTTTGACGCAGATTATTATGCATTTGAAGGCGGGATAGATTTAGGCGGTTTAGGTATTGAAACCGTTACATTAAAAGCCGGTATTGAATCACTGGGTTCTGATAATGGCGATTATGGTTTTGCTACGCCGCTTGCCACAATGCATAAATTTAATGGTTGGGCTGATACGTTTTTAGCAACTCCTGCACAAGGACTTGATGACACTTATGTAAGCTTAAATGGTAAAGCCTTTGGCGGTAAATGGTTAGTGGCGTATCACAACTTTGATGCAAACGACAGCGTCAATGGGGTTGATGATTTAGGCTCAGAGCTTAATGTGCAATACGTTAAGCCTATTAATAAAACCTATGCCGTGGGCGCTAAATATGCAGATTATTCAGCAGGCGACAGTGCGGCAGGCAAAGTTGACACCCAAAAACTGTGGGTGTGGGTAAGCGCCAAATTTTGAGTACTTAAACACAGGTACTTAGACACAGTTTAATCCTCGTAATTTAACGTGTTACAAGTTGGTGCAATAGCGCCAGCTTGTGGTGCTATCATTTTACTTTCAGTGCACCAAGTTGGATAACTTGCTGAAATATAATGCTTATATATCTGGCTTGCATATTGCTATAACAACCACATAACAAATTATACGTTTGAAGTATTAATTTATGAATTTAGTACTTTAAATCAAACAGGTGATTTTAATGCCAATTAAGCAGCGTGTTGTCGTCGTAGGAAACGGAATGGTGGGGCATCATTTTGTACAGCAACTAGTATCGCAACAAGGTGATAGCAAAAATATTGATATTACAGTGCTCAGCGGTGAAGACCGCCTCGCTTATGACCGCGTTCAGCTTTCATCTTTTTTTAAAGGTAAAACCGAAGACGATTTAGCACTTACCTGTAGTAAAGCCTATCAAGATTGGCAAGTGAGTTTTCATACTCATTCTAAAGTGGTTGATATAAACCGAGATGCAAAAACGGTGACTACTTCAAAAGGTGAGTCATTTACGTACGACAAGCTAATACTGGCAACGGGCTCATTTGCATTCGTGCCACCCATTCCAGGTAAAGATCGTGAGCACTGCCTAGTTTACAGAACCATTAACGATTTACACGCCATAAAAAAATCTGCACAGGACAGTAAAGTCGGCGTGGTTATTGGTGGTGGTTTATTAGGACTAGAAGCCGCAAATGCCTTAAAGCAGCTTGGCTTGCAAACTCACGTAATCGAATTTGCGCCACAACTTATGGGTGTACAAATAGATGGTGCTGGTGGTCGATTGCTTAAAAAGAAAATTACCGAGCTGGGCGTTACAGTTCATACATCAGTGGCTACAGAGCAAATTATTGAGGGTGAAAATAGCCGTTATAAAATGTGCTTTAAGGGTGGTCAAACCCTAGAAACCGACATGATAGTGTTTTCAGCTGGTATTCGTCCATACGATAACTTGGCTCGCGAGTTTAATTTAGAATTAGGTGAGCGCGGCGGCATAGTAATAAACAATCATTGCCAAACGAGTGATAAAAACATATACGCAATAGGCGAATGCGCCCTTTGGAATAACTTTATTTTTGGCCTTGTAGCACCGGGCTACGCTATGGCAAAAGTAGCGGCAGGGCATGTTTTAAAACAGCTTTTTTCAAGTACTGCTTCAGACACACCTTTAAGCAATTATTCAAACAATACTGATGAATTTAGCGGCGCCGATATGAGCACAAAGCTTAAATTAATGGGCGTTGAAGTAGGTTCAATTGGTGATGCCCACGCCCGCAGTGAAGGCGCAATTAGCTATTACTTTGAGGATCAGCCAAACGGTATTTACAAAAAAATAGTCACTAATGAGCAAGGCAACAAACTTATAGGTGCTGTACTTGTTGGCGATACCAGTGATTACGATAATTTATTGCAGTACCACTTAAATAGTATAGAGCTTAGTGTGCCTGCAGAGTCTTTAATAATGCCACTTGCAGGTGAAACGGGCGAACTAAGCGCTGATGATTTACCAAGTGATGCCATTATTTGTGCGTGCCACAAAGTGACAAAACACACTATTGAACACGCTGTTATGCAAGGCTGTAGTGACTTAAATACAGTGCAACAAGCCACTAAAGCAAGTACGGGTTGTGGAGGCTGTGAAAAATTAGTGCAAAGCGTTATTAGTAGCGCACTTAATAATAAAATTGCCACGCTAACGCCAGTAGATGAGCCAGTATCACAAAGCGCTTAACGCCAACAATAAGAGAGCAGTATGAAAACGTTAAACACATGTTCAAACACGCCTTTGCTTAAACAAACTACTTGCGCTTATTGCGGTGTAGGGTGCGGGGTTGATATTTCATTATTAAATAATACCCCAACAAAACTTGAAGGCATGCGCGAACATCCTGCTAATTTTGGCCGCTTGTGTGTTAAAGGCACGCATTTGTTAGATACCACCGGCACCGACAACAGATTAACATCGCCCCTTATTGATAACGAACCGGTCAGCTGGGATGCTGCAACCAAATATGTGGCTAATAGATTTAACGCCATTATTAAAGAGCACGGGCCGGGTTCGGTCGCGTTTTATGTATCGGGGCAGTTACTCACCGAAGATTACTACGTTGCCAATAAATTAATGAAAGGCTATATAGGCTCAGGCAATATAGATACAAACTCAAGGCTGTGTATGTCATCGGCGGTTGCCGGTTATAAACGTGCGTTTGGTGAGGACGTAGTGCCATGTACCTACGAAGATTTAGAGCAAACTGAGTTACTTATTTTAATTGGCTCGAATGCAGCGTGGACGCATCCGGTGCTTTATCAACGTATGGAGCGCGCAAAAAAGCTTAATCCAAACATGAAAGTAGTTGTTATTGATCCGCGTAAAACCGATACAGCTGAACTTGCCGATACCTTTTTAAATATAAAACCAGGCAGCGACGGGGCACTTTATAACGGCTTACTTAATTATTTAAGTGAACATAGCTTTTTAGATACGCAGTTTATTAACGAGCATACAAACGGTATTGAAACCGCGCTTGCAGAGGCGAAAAAGTGGAGTGTTAATGCGGTAAGTGACTTTTGTGATATTGACGTACAGCTAGTCAGTGACTTTTACGCCTTATTTGCAAAAAGTCCAACTGCTATTAGTTTTTATTCAATGGGTATTAATCAATCAAGCTCAGGGGTTGATAAGTGTAACGCCATTATAAATGCGCATTTAGCGTCAGGTAAGTTGTTAAAACCGGGCTGTGGTCCGTTTTCAATAACCGGGCAACCTAATGCAATGGGTGGGCGTGAAGTCGGTGGCTTGGCTAATCAATTAGCGGCTCACTTAGATATAGAAAATGAAGAACATCAATCTCTTGTACAGCGTTATTGGCTTTCACCAAAAATAGCTAAAAAAGCAGGCTGTAATGCGATTGATATGTTTGATGAAATAGCCAAAGGTAAAATAAAAGCTATTTGGGTAATGGCCACCAACCCTATGGTGAGCCTGCCTAATAACGCAGCAATACAACATGCACTTGAGCAATGTGAGCTGGTGGTTGTGTCTGACTGTATTGCCAAAAGCGATACCCTAAAATTTGCTAATGTGGCGTTTCCATCTACCGGATGGGGTGAAAAAAACGGCACAGTAACTAACTCAGAGCGCAGAATATCAAGGCAGCGGCCGTTAGTTGAGCCTTTCTCGGGGGCAAAAAACGATTGGCAAATAATATGCTCAGTTGCTCAAAAAATGGGTTTTGAAGGGTTTGACTTTACAGATCCAAGCGGCATTTTTGATGAATGGGCTCAGCTAACTGATTTTGAAAATAACGGCAGCAGAGCGCTTAATTTATCAGGCTTAGTAGGGCTTACGCAGCAGCAATACGATAATTTAAAACCGGTTATGTGGCCAGTACTAAAAAATGAGCCATATAAGAATGGGCAGGTTTTTGCTAATAAACAATTTAGCACCGCAGATAAAAAAGCTCGCTTTATACCTATAACGCCTAAACTTCCTGTGCAGCAAACATCAAGTGATTACCCTTTTGTAATGAACTCAGGGCGAATACGCGATCAATGGCATACAATGAGCCGCACCGGAAAAAGTACTGCGCTTTCAACACACATAACGCGCCCGTATATTGAAGTTAACCCCATTGACGCCAGCAAATTAAACATAAAGGCAAACGATTTAATAACGGCAAATGCTAAAACGGGGCAGGTTACAGCTCATGCTAAAGTGACGGATGCCGTGCGCAAAGGCGAGTGTTTTATGCCTATTCATTGGAACAAGCAATTTGCCTCATCCGCTACAGTAAGTGGGCTCTATCAATCGGTTGTAGATCCGATTTCGGGCCAAGCTGAGTGTAAGCATGGTGCCGTTGATTTAGTCAAAGCGCAGTTTGCTCAGTACATGCAAATTTTTAGCAAAACAGAGCTTAAAATAAACAGTGACTTTTGGCTTAAAGTTAACGCAAGTAATTGTGTTAACTACCAGTTAGCACTTAATGAGGCACAAAATGACTTACTTTATTATTGCCAAACCCTTACAGGGTTACAAGGGCTGTGGTCAGCAATGGGCAGTGCAAAAGCAATGCATGTTCAATGCATTCAAAATGAGCAGTTAGTGTTTGTTGCGGTAATTTCATCTTCTCAAAAAGACATATCACTTGAGTGGATAAACCATTTATTTGCAGAGACTTTAATAACCTTTAGCCAATTACAGTCATTGCTGTACGCCACGCCCGATGAAGAGTTTACCCAAGGCGCACAAGTATGTAGCTGCTTTAAAGTACGTGAGCAGCCCATTATAAATGCCATTAAAAGTGGTGCAAATACAGTGGAACAATTGGGGTCTAAACTAAAATGCGGCACTAACTGTGGCTCGTGTAAAACGCAGTTAAGCCAACTAATAAAGCAACATAGTACGCAAAGCGCTCAAAGTATTGATGTTGCAGTTGAAATGTAAATAAACAAGGAAGCATATGCTTAATGATCAATTTGGTCGGCAGTTTAACTATTTGCGCCTCTCTATTACCGATGTGTGTAACTTTAGTTGCACGTATTGTTTACCAAATGGGTATCAGTGCGATACTCCACGAAACTTTTTAAATAAAAGCGAAATAAACACCTTAGTAAATGCATTTGCGCAATTAGGCACTAAAAAAGTGCGTATTACAGGCGGCGAGCCGTGTTTACGCAGTGACGTTACCGATATTATAAAGCAATGTAAAAACACGCCAGGCATAGAAAAAGTAGCCATAACAACGAATGGTTTTAACTTATTTAATAAAATTGATGAGTTTTATAGTGCAGGCTTAGATGCGCTCAACATTAGTATTGATAGCTTAAACCCGAGCATGTTTAAATTAATTACAGGGCACGATAAGCTAACCCACATTTTAAAAGGGATAGACCGAGCAATTGAGCTTGGCATAAAAGATATAAAAATAAATGCCGTGCTGGCTAAGCAGTTTAATAAAAACCAATTAAAGGATTTTTTAAACTGGGTGAAATATAAAAAAGTAACGGTACGCTTTATCGAACTAATGGAAACAGGCAATGGCGCCACCTTTTTTGAACAAAATCATTTAAGCGGGCAAAGTGTTAAAACACAGCTTTTAGCACAGGGTTGGTTACAGGTAGTGAGAGGTAAATTAAATGGCCCTGCAGAGGAGTTTTGTCACCCCGATTTTGAGGGTCGCATTGGCTTAATTATGCCCTACAGTAAAGATTTTTGTAAAAGCTGTAACCGATTAAGAGTATCGTCATTAGGCAAATTATATTTGTGCTTATTTGCTGAGCAAGGTATAGATTTACGTCCGCATTTAAATGAGCAAGATACGCCAGCTACTGTAAACGCTATTCAAGCGGCAATGGGCAACAAAACTATTAGCCATGAGCTTGATAAGCGCTTAACGGGCGCCACAACCCATTTAGCTATGTTAGGCGGCTAAAATGAGCAATAAAGCAGTATTTACGGGGGTTGTGCTCGCTGGTGGGCAATCATCAAGAATGGGTAGCGATAAGGCCAATCTCATTTTAAAAAATAAAACATTACTGCAAAATGCCTGTGAATTATTAAAAGCAGCAGGAGCAAGTAATGTACTCATAAGTCGTAATGTACAAAGTGCTACTGCGCAATACATACCCGACGTTTACCCTGATTCTGGCCCGCTTGGGGGGATTTATTCAACCTTAATGGCAACAGAGCAAGATATACTTGTAACCGCTGTAGATATGCCGCTGCTTACCTGTAATTTATTATCGCAAATAGTATCTGTAGTAAGTGATAAATCCCATTTTCAAAAAAATCAGCCACAAATACATGCATGGCACTTTGAAAATGAACCGTTACCCCTGTATATTCGTAACACCCAAAGCGTTAAACGTCATTTAAAACAATTACTCATAAGCGCAAATAGTCATAAATCAATTAAACAGTTTACCCGTAGTATTGGTGCGCAAACGCTTAAATGTGATAAAGCACATGCGCTTGTTAATACTAATACACCGGCGCAATTTAAAGCTGTTAATGAGCAATTTGACCAACACAAACCTAATTTATTGAGAAGAACCCTATGAGCCACACAACTGAGTCACAAATAGCACTAAACATTGCCGTAATGACAGTAAGCGATACACGCGATGAAATAACGGATACCTCAGGCCATTATTTAATTAAAGCCCTTACTGAAGCAGGCCATCACTTAGCTGATAAAGACATCGTTAAAGATGATGTTTATCAAATGCGTGCAGTTGCCTCACAGTGGATTGCCGATGACACTATTCACGCTATTTTAGTCACCGGTGGTACGGGTTTTACCGAGCGTGATTCAACACCCGAGGCATTTGCACCGCTGTTTGATAAAAGCGTAGATGGATTTGGTGAGCTATTTAGACATATTTCGTACGGCGAAATTGGTAATTCAACTATTCAATCTCGCGCACTGGCAGGCCTTGCAAATAACACGGTTATTTTTTGTATGCCAGGCTCTACGGGCGCATGTAAAACAGCCTGGACAGGTATTATAAAAGATCAGTTAGACTCAATGCACAAGCCATGTAACTTTGCCCCGCATATTACTATTGGTAAAAAATGTGAATCACGAGAGCAATAATATGCTGAGCCACGTAGACGAAAATGGCCAAGCAAACATGGTTGATGTATCGCTAAAAGAGGTTACTCTGCGCGATGCATCTGCCGAGGCCAACATTAAAATGAGCAAACAGGCTTTTGAGCAAGTGCTGCTTAATCAAAATAAAAAAGGTGACGTGCTAGGCGTAGCACGCATTGCAGGTATTCAGGGCGCTAAAAAGTGCGCCGATTTAATTCCGCTTTGTCACCCGCTTGCACTGAGTAAAGTAGCCGTTGATTTTGAGCTTGATGAAGCAAATAGCCAAATTAAAGTAACCAGCTACTGTAAATTGGCGGGCAAAACGGGTGTTGAAATGGAAGCGCTCACCGCTGTATCTGTGGCTACCCTTACACTATTTGATATGTGTAAAGCCGCCGATCCGCTTATGGAAATACACGGTATGCGTGTAACACAAAAAGCAGGAGGCAAGCATGGCAGCTGGCAGCGAGACTAATTTAGATAATATGAATGCAGCTGCAGGGCAGGTAAAGGTACTGTTTTTTGGCCAACTTAAAGAACGCCTAAAGTGCGATAAGTTAACCGTTGAGATAGCGCACCCCCTTAGCATTAAAGCGTTTAAACACATGCTGGTTGAGCAAAACCCGCATTGGCAGGCATGGCTTGAAGAGCGTGATGTTTTGTGTGCGCTCAATCAAACTATGTCATCAAGCGATGAGCTTGTAAAAGCAGGGGATGAACTTGCTTTTTTCCCACCAGTGACAGGTGGCTAATGAGTATAAGCATTAAAGTACAAACCCACGATTTTTCAGTAGGTGAGCAACACAATGCACTTTGCAGTGATAATAAAAGTGATGGTGCCGTAGTCACGTTTACAGGGCTTGTGCGAGAATTTAGCAGTGGCGATAACGTAATCGCACTTGAGCTTGAGCACTACCCGGGTATGACTGAGCAACTACTGCAATCGATAGCCGAGCAAGCGCAAACACGCTGGCAACTTGCTCGCATAAGCATTATTCATCGAGTCGGCTATTTAGCGCTTGGGGAACAAATTGTATTTGTTGGCGTAACCTCCCGCCACCGCCAAGCTGCGTTTGAAGGCGCACAATTTATTATGGATTACTTAAAAAACCACGCCACGTTTTGGAAAAAAGAGCATTTTAAAGATTCATCAAACTGGGTCGAGTTTAAACAAAGCGACAAGCAAGCGTTAAACAAGTGGGAAAAGTAGGTCTGTGTAAGCCTATATAAATGCGTTTATAATATTAATGAAAAAATTCATCTCAAAAAGAGAATCTATAGAGTCAGCTTATCTTTGGATAGCGGCTCTACTTATTTTTATAATTATGTTAGAACTATTAACTGGCTGGTCAATGGGGTCCAAAAGCTCGCCGAGTCAATCTTTAAAGATTAATCCGGAGCAGTTTTGGTTTGAAATAAAACTTCACTGCGGTTTTGTTTCATGGGCAATTTTTAGAGCTTTTATTACATTCCCACTTTTTAGAGCGACATACAATGGCATGCTTCGCTTTAGAGAAAAACGAAAAATCATAGCAAATATCCTTTTCTATGTACTTACCCCCATACTCGTGGTGTTTCTTTTTTTAACATTATTATATATTACCGGCTTATAACATTGCTCTACTGTTCATCAAGGACGAAAGATGAAAACTTATACACTCTTTTTATTGACTATTTTTTTGCAACCGTTCTGTATTTACTTTGCGTTGTACGCAAAAGCGAAATATTCATCAGAAAATAAGCCAATTAACCAACTTGTATTAGGTGTAACACCAAGTCTTGCTTATATATCCACAGAAGACTTCTGGGGAGCCTTTGTTTTGCTTTTTATAGTTACTGCAGGGTCTCTTCTTTTATCGTTATTGCTAAATTTGAGATATGTGATGACAAGAAAAGTAAATACGAGCACTGTCCTCACTTCAATTATTTCATTTCTTTTGGCAGGTGGGTTCTTTAATTGGTTAATTGGCCACTTAATAGTTGAAAACTGGTATGAAACATATTGGCCCACACTTTATTTTTTAGGGCTACTTTGTTGTGTTTTTGTAATAAAAATTATTGAAAAGAAGCGACAAATTAAAGACGGTTTAAGTAATATGCTTGTGCTTGCTTTATGCGTTGCAGCATCAGTTGTTCCTGCATTCGGGGATGCATTTTTATTATGTACCTTTATTAATATATTTTTACTCATTCCAATAGGTGGGGCTATTATAAGCTCAGATGTAGATAAAACGTCTGCGGGTGGTATTGCCTTTTTTTATGGGTATGTATTTATTATGAGTTTTCCTCTTTCTGGCCTGCTTTATTTAGCGCTTAGCTCTAGTTAATGCCTGTTAAATATAGGTTTTGATAATAGTATAAATTAGCTACAGGCTATCTAACGTAGTTAATCAAAGGTTTAATATGAAAATAATCTCTACCAATATCTCTAAAATAAAAACGGTTGTGTATAACAGCAAAGAAGTTAAAACCGGTATTTTTAAAACGCCAACTAGTGAGCCAGTTGTTATTGAAAAGCTAAATATAATAGGTGATGAACAAGCCGATTTAGTTAATCACGGTGGGGTGGATAAAGCGGTTTATGCGTTTTCACACAATCATTATGATTATTGGAGGCGCATCCTTAAAAATGATGATTTAGCAGTCGGTGCTTTTGGTGAGAACTTTACAATTTCAGAGCTTGATGAGCAAAATATTCATATAGGCGATCGTATTCGTGTTGGCAGCGCATTGCTTGAAGTAAGCCAGCCCCGAGTGCCGTGCTTTAAATTGGCTATTGCTCTGAATAATAAACAAAGCCTAAAATTATTTACTCAGTATTACCACACTGGTGTTTACTTTAGAGTGCTTGAGCAAGGTATGGCAAAAACGGGCGATGCAGTCACTATTGAATATAAAGCTAAGCATAATATTTCAGTAAAAACGTTGTTTCAGGCGTTTTTTGATAAACAATACCCAGATTTTGAGAGCGTATTACTAGCAGCACTTGAACTACCCGAGCTTGCGCTTGAGTGGCAAATTAAGATTAAAAAGAAGCTCGCAATTTAACGCCGTTTGAGTGTTACTAAACGTTAGCTTTCCAATCACCTTCTTTTAAAAAATGTTGTTGTAAAAGGGTGAGTAAACTTTCAGTAACTGGGCCTGTAGGTCTACTTCTTGATACCACACAACCAATAGGCGTCAGCCAACCGCCTTGCTCATGTGTTACGGGAAGGGCAACTACGTCACCTTGTTTAAGTTGTTGCTTTATTGCCGACTCAGGTACCAACGCCCAGCCCACATTTTGTGTTACCAAATCTATGAGCGTTTGATGGGTATTTGCGTACCACACCTTAGCGCTTATAGCGTAGCTAAACCATAACTCTGATTGATTAAGGCTACGGTGAGCACATTGCCTATGTGCTTTTAAGTCACTGCTATTTACTTTACTGAGTTTAGCCAGCGCATGTTGTGGCGACGCAATTGTTAAAAATCGTACTTGGCCTAGCAGAAAAAAATCCATATCTACTTTTAGTTCACCATCACTATATATGATACCTAGTTGCGCTTTACCTGTTTTTACAAGTTTTTCTATATCAAACGTAGTCGCTGATATTAGCTCAAAGTTTGTAACAGGGTACTGCTTTGCAAAGGGGGCTATTATTTTTAAAACTCCGTGATTACTTATACTTTCGTCAATAGCAATGACTACGTCTTGTTCGTAGTTTTTAGCAAGAGACTCAACTTTTTGATCGAAATAAGTTTGTTGGTGCAGTATAGAATAAGCAACGGGAAGCAAAGCTTTTCCGCTATTTGTTAAAGTGGGTGTGTTTTTATTACGGTCAAACAATGTTTGATTCATTGCAATTTCAAGGTTAGAAATCGCTTGGCTAATACCTGACTGCGCACGCTTTAACTTGCGCCCTGTTGCTGAAAAAGAGCCTGTTTCTGCTACGGTTACAAATATTTTTAGTTGCTCTAAGCTATACATTTTATTCCACTCGATTTAAAACTACACACTTACCTTATCACTAATAGTGATAGTTGCTAACTTTTGTAACTAACTAAATCTGTCATTATCACAGCACTTAAATATTAAAAGATAAAAGGGGATATGATGACAGAAAAAATGGGTACAACAGAGCGAGTGTTTCAGGCAGTTTTGTTTGAGGTTTTAGCCGTGTCGTTATCAATTTTAGGTTTAGCACTATTTACAGAACATACAATTGGGGTTTTATCGGGCACGATGATAATTGTTGCGACCATTGCTATGTGTTGGAATTTTATTTTTAACTGGTTTTTTGACCGAGTGGCCACGGGCGCTAAAGAAAAACGCTCGTTATTGTTTAGAGTATTTCATGTCATTTTATTTCAAGGTGGCTTACTAATATTCACTATTCCGGTAATGGCATTCATATTAAGCGTTAATTTTTGGCAAGCATTTATAATGGATATTGGGGTCACCTTTTTTATAACCCTTTACGCTTTTGCATTTAATTTAATATACGACCACACACGCGCCTATATTTTACGATCAAAAAAATCAGCGCATACAGTCGATGCTTAACAATTTGTGTTAATCATCACTCAATTCAACAATTGTTTGCGCTACATTGTAAAGTGAGCTGTGGGAGTCCATAGCTTGCTTTTGCAATTGTTTATGGGCTTGCTCTTCGGTTAATTTTAATTGCTCTATTAATATATATTTTGCTTGATGAATCACTTTTTGCTCGGTGATCACCCGTTTTGCATCAACCAATGCTTGGTTAATTTGTTTGATGTGTTGGCTTTGCTCTAAAATTAAGTCGTACATGGTTTTATTACTGTTGAGCTTACTGGCCGCCATATTAGTTGGCTCATTGTCTTTAAGTGCTAACTGCCCGTCGGTTGCAGGCATATATTGTTGTTCTAAGGTATTAAGTATTTGCTTATTCGAATTTAATTTTCGTTGTGCACATGCAATTTGCATTGCGGCACAATCGATTAGATGATCGCTAATGTTTTGCTCTATTTTATGCATAATATCGATGCGTGTTGTGGTTACTTCGTACCATACTTCACTCAGCTGCGATAAAGGCTGCGCATTTTCGTCATCGAGCTTTTGTAATAAACTTCTTAGCTGATCCACTTGCTTATTTACCGGGTGCTCTATGAGGGAGCTATAACATTTAAGTAAGTGATCGTCTGCGTATTCATCAAAAAACGAAAAACTATGATTTTGTTCTTGCACAAAGTGAGCTAACTTAGTTTTTTGCTCTTCTGTAAATTTACTCGCTGCAAATGCTTGTGCTCCACAAGCCCGTTCTTGGCCTGCGTATTCTTTACCTTGCATAAAATTAAAATAAGCAACTAATAGGCGAGTAACGAGGGGGTCGCTTGCACCATCAGCAGCTTCTAAAATAATATTTAATAAACTCGCTATAAGTTGTGTAAATGATTGCGTAGCATGAACAGCGGTTACATTTTGTTTGTTTATTTGATGGCGTAAAGCCGGTAGCACATCAAGTGCCTGAAGGCTGTAGGTAATTAAATTGTATAACCTTGAATGACCAGGGTCGGCATTATCAGATATAAAGGTCGTTTTAAGAGAGTCATAAAACGTATTTTGAGCGCTTTGTGTAATGGGTATTTGCTGTGTTAGTTCATTACTAAAATGTAAGCTCTTAGAGGCTAAATAGATGTTGCTCATAGCGCGCTCTTTTTGTAACTGGTGTACAAAATCACCCAGTTTAGTAAGTGAAGCACAACTATTTTGCAATTGTTTTAAGGCATGTATTTCTTGATACTTTGCCGCAAGTAAAAACTGTTTTGTGAGAGGATTGCTTGTTTGCATAGGTTTAGTTCCGCACTTTTTAGTTTTTAAAGTGCAACCCTTGTTCCAATCATGAAAAAAATTAATTATTGAATAGAAAATCAATCTAAAACAGCCGCTTATTGTTATATTTTTATTTTATGAGTATTTTAAACTTTATTTTAGGCACACACATTTACCCTTTTTGGTGCATAAAAAGGGAATATTGCACACTGCTTGCATTGCAGTAAAAAGCGCGCTTACCCCTGGGGAGGAAATAAGCGCGAAAAGTGCATTATGGATTAAAATTGCATTAAGTATTAACCGTTTGAGCTAAAAGCTCTGGGCTAATAGTCATTTTATGATTTATTACTTCTCCAACAATTATAAGGGTAGGGCCTTGCAGGTTATGACTAAGCTGATCATTTACTATATTTTCTAATGTACTGGTAATTACTTTTTGCTTACTCGTTGTGGCGTTTTCGATAAGTGATATTGGTGTAGTACTTGGCCAATTTACCGATTGAAGGCCGCTACTTAGCTCTTTTAATCGTCCTAAGCCCATATAAACCACTAAAGTTGGATTATTGTTGCCTTGCACAAAGGCGTAATTGCTCCAGTTAGGCAGTTTTTTAGGATCAGCAAACTGGGCAGTTAAAAACGTGACGCTTCGCGCTACATCACGTGCTGTAAGCGGAATGCCTGTATATGCAGAGGTCGCACATGCAGTGGTAACGCCAGGCACAATTGCAAAGCTAATATTATGCTTTGTAAGGGCATCGGCTTCTTCGTTTATGCGCGCAAATATACTTGGGTCGCCGCCTTTTAAACGCACTACGTTTAGCCCTTGTTGAGCATATTTAACAAGTAGGGCGCATATATTGGCTTGTGTCATTGAATGCATACCGGCTCGTTTGCCTACAAATACCCTTTGCGCTTTTTTAGGTAATGTTTTTAGTAAATCTTCGCTTACTAGCCAGTCGTATAAGATGACGTCGGCTGTTTGTATTAAACGCTGCGCTTTTACGGTTATTAGCTCGGCATCGCCTGGGCCTGCTCCTATAATATAAACTTGGCCGTTTTTAGCTCCTTTACTAGTAAGCTCAGCGCCATTAGTGAGTTTATTAACAAATTTGTTCAGCCAACCATTTTCAATACCTGAAAAATAAGAAAGCACGCTCATAATAATCTCCTTACGCGACCGCTTTAATTATTTTTGGCTCGGCGCTTATAAGTACGTTGCCGTCTTGTATTTTTGCATCAAAAACCGGTAAATGTATTGCTTCTGCCTCTAGGCATTCGCCTGTTGCTAAGCAAAAATGCTGTTTATATAACGGCGAAGCTACGACCAGTTTCCCCTCTATAGAGCCAATAATACCGCGAGATAACACATTTGCTTTTCCGATTGGGTCGTAGTTACTTATGGCAAACACGCTTTCTTTGCTTTGGGGTACATAAAAAATAGCCACCTGCTGATTATTAACTAATGCGCATACACCACTATTAGCAACTAGGTCATCAATTGTTCCAATATTATGCCAAGACATCAGCTTGCTCCTCTTCAAGTTCCATTACTGGGATACGGTTTTGAGTCATTTTTTGCTCGCGTTTTTCAGCATCTGTAGCTGGGCGAATTTGATTTCGTTCCTGTACAAATAAAATATTGTCATCAGGATTAGGGCTATTAACAAACTGGCGGAACCGTTTAGACGCTTCAGGGCTTTCTACCGCTTTTTTCCACTCACATGCGTATGTTTGAGTAATAAGTTCCATTTGTTCTTCAAGCTCTTGGCAAATACCGAGGCTGTCGTCTATTACTACACTTTTAAGGTAGTCTAAACCGCCCTCAAGGTTTTCCATCCATACAGAAGTACGCTGTAGTTTGTCGGCGGTTTTTATGTAAAACATCAACACACGGTCTATGTATTTGATAAGTGTGGGTGTATCTAAATCGGTCGCAAATAAATCGGCGTGGCGAGGGCGCATACCGCCATTACCACATACGTATAGATTCCAACCGTTTTCGGTGGCAATAATACCTATATCTTTACTTTGTGCCTCGGCGCATTCGCGGGTACAACCCGACACAGCCATTTTAAATTTATGCGGTGAGCGTAAACCTTTATAGCGGTTTTCAATGTCTATTGCGTGGCCAACACTGTCTTGTACACCATAGCGACACCAAGTACTTCCCACACACGATTTAACCGTTCTAAGAGACTTGCCATAGGCGTGACCTGTTTCAAAGCCAGCTTCAATGAGTCTTCCCCAAATAACCGGGAGTTCTTCTAAACGAGCACCAAATAAATCGATGCGCTGCCCGCCAGTCACTTTACAATAAAGGTTAAAGTCTTTTGCTACTTGGCCAATGACAATGAGTTTGTCGGGCGTTATTTCGCCGCCTGCAATACGCGGTACTACAGAGTACGAGCCGTCTTTTTGCATGTTAGCGAGGTAGGTATCGTTAGTATCTTGTAGGCCAACATGGGCAGGTTCTAAAATAAAGTCGTTCCACGTTGAGGCTAAAATAGAAGCGATTGCAGGTTTACATATTTCACAACCATGATGCCCACTGCCGTGTTTAGCTAATAAATCATCAAAGGTTTTAATGCTTTCTACTTTAACCATATGTAGTAGCTCTTGGCGCGAATACGCGAAGTGCTCGCACACATGGTTGTTTACTTCAACACCACGACTAGCCAGCTCATCATCTACTACCGATTTAAGTAAAGCGGCACAACCACCACAACCACTGGCTGCTTTTGTACACGATTTAACAGCGGCTAAATCGCATGAGCCACCATCAATTGCACCTACAATGTCGCCTTTACTCACGTTATGACACGAACAAATGGTGGCGGTATCGGGTAGGGCGCTTCCCGCTAATGAAGGTGCGCCAGCGCTGTCTGGTAAAATTAAACACTCAGGATGCTCTGGTAAGTCCATATCGTTTAACATGTACTGAAGTAGTGTATCGTAATCGCTGGTATCGCCAACGAGTACTGCACCAAGGAGCTTATCGCCGCTTTCATTTAAAATTATTTTTTTATAGCAGTCTCTAATTGGATCTTGGTAAATAAGTTCTTTGCAGTTGAGTGTTTTTGCATGAGCGTCGCCAATAGAGCCTACTTCAACACCGAGCAGTTTTAATTTAGTGCTCATATCGGCACCTGAAAATTCAAGTTCGCCGCCACTTAGCTGGCTTGCTGCAACGCGGGCCATGTTGTAGCCAGGTGCAACTAAGCCAAATAGCTTTTTATCCCATAAGGCACATTCGCCAATAGCTAAAATATCAGGGTCTGACGTTTGGCATCGATTATTAATAATAATACCGCCACGCTCGCCAAGTTCTAGCTCAGCCACTTTACCCAGTTGATCATAAGGGCGAATACCGGCTGAGAACAAAATTAAGTCTGTTTCTAAAAACGTACCGTCTGAAAAGTTAAGTCTAAAGCGGCTACTTTCACCTTTAACAATTTCGCTGGTTGCTTTTGAGGTGTGAACAGTAACGCCTAGTTTTTCTATTTTATTTTTTAGTAACGTGCCGCCTTGCTCATCAAGCTGAACAGCCATAAGCTGCGGTGCAAACTCAACAACATGGGTATCGAGCCCTAATTGTTTAATTGCGTTTGCGGCTTCAAGCCCTAATAAACCACCCCCAATAACAACACCGCTTTTACTGGCTGCGGCACTGGCTTTTATTTGCTCTAAATCCTCTAGCGTGCGGTAAACCAAACAATGGGGTTGATCGTTCCCCTTAATTGGCGGCACAAACGGGAACGAGCCAGTAGCAAGTACAAGTTTATCGTACGGGTATTGATCGCCAGTTTGCGTTGTTACGACTTTATTTACTCTATCAATGCCTTCAACCCACTGTTTAGTATGCACATTAACATTAAGTTGTTGATAGTTCTCTAGGGTTGTTAGTGCCAAATCGGCGGCTGTTTTGCCATCAAACACGCTTGATAAATAAACGCGGTCGTATGCAAGATTTGCTTCACCACAAAGTACTGTAATATTTGCTTTGTCATCGCTTTGGCGCATTTGCTCAACAAAATGATGTCCGACCATACCATTGCCGATAATGAGTATTTTTTGCGAGGTTTGCATTAGGCATTCCTTAATGTGACGGTTTAAATTTTAAAAACAAAAAAGCCCGCCACAGATACAAATTCATGTACTGCGAGCGGGCTTCTTTGCCTGTGGTCATAACAACCTAAATATGTGCCGTTTAAATAACTGGCTTGTTAATTAATTGTTTGCAATAAAGTAGCCATGTTTTTAAGAGGCTGTTTTTAAAGAGTTAACTTAGTTTTTAAGTGATTTATCTGTACTTTATTGTTTTACTTTGGTGCGCAACTAGCACTAGGACAGTGCAAGAATTGTCTTTGTTATGTGCATTATCAGTCAATAAAACACGCATTATCATTATTCATGAGTTGAGTTAAATTTAATTTATTAAATATACACACTGACTTATGATCACAATGACAAACGCAAACAACTTAATCCCTTCTCCTTTTCATGAAGGTGAGCTGGCAATTCAAGACAAACTGGCCAAACGAGAACTAATGGATACATTTGGCAAGCGAGCTATTCGTTCCTTTATGCCTGAGCAGCATCAAGCCTTTTTTGCGCAGTTACCATTTGTGGTTGCAGGCAGTGTTGATGAAAACGCCGATGTATGGGCTTCTATTGTTTCAGGTAAGCCTGGTTTTTTAAGCGCCCCCACACCCACATCTTTGTTAATGACAAACACCGTTGATATAAATGATCCCCTCCATAAAACGTTAAAAGTTACAGGTTCGCCCATTGGTTTATTAGGTATTGAGCTAAGCACACGCAGGCGTAATCGTTTAAATGTGCGCGTAGGTGAGGTAATTGGCGATAATAAGTTGAGTTTTAATGTTGATCAATCTTTTGGTAATTGCCCTCAGTATATTCAAACGCGCGACTTAACATTTAATAGAGACGCTTTACTTAAAAGTAATGCAGTAAAAAAAATTGAGTTTAATACGCTTGATAATGACGCCGCTGATTTAATTGATAACACCGATACGTTTTTTGTATCGAGCTTTATAACCGCTAAAAACAATCCAAAAATTGAAGGGGTTGATGTTTCTCATCGTGGAGGAATGCCGGGCTTTGTAAAGCGCGAAGGCAACACATTAACGATCCCTGATTACGCAGGTAATAATTTTTTTAATACCTTGGGTAACTTTTTATTAAACCCAAAAGCAGGTTTGTTATTTCCTGACTTTAATACGGGTAATGTATTAATGCTTACCGGCAGTGTTGAAATTTTATGGGATGGCCATCCAGAGTTAGAGGGTTTTATTGGTGCAGACCGAGGCTGGAAATTTACCCTCACTAAAGGAATGTGGCTTAAAAACGTACTTCCATTTAGTGCTAAATTTAATGCGTATTCCCCTAACACTAAAATGACGGGCACGTGGCTGGAGGCTGATAAAAACAAACAAGCCGAAAAACTAAAACATACTTGGCAGCCTTTAAAAGTTGCTAAAATAATTAAAGAAAGTGATGTAATTACCTCCTTTTATTTAGAAGGGCATAACAATACAACCTTGTTAGCGTTTAAAGCTGGGCAGCACTTAACCGTACAAATACCAAGTAAAAATAGTAGCAATAGCAGTAATAACAAACCCGTTATTAGAACCTACACGGTGTCATCAAGCCCGCATGAGCAGTTTTATCGGTTATCGATTAAAAAAGAGCTTAGCGGTGAGGTGTCAAACTACTTTCATAATAACGTAAAACTCGGGAGTGTTATTTTAGCTAAATACCCACAAGGGCAGTTTTTTATTGATCCAACAAATACTAAACCTGCGGTACTCATTGGTGGTGGAATAGGCATTACACCTATGATCTCAATGGCTAAACACATTGCCAATGAAGGGTTAAGAACTCGCTATACACGCCCTTTACATATTTTTCACAGTGCTAAAAATAAACAGCAGCGCGCGTTTTACAATGAGCTAAAAGCACTTGCAGATAACAGTGGCGGCGCAATTGATTACTACTCGCTTTTATCGCAGCCTGAGCTTAATGAAAAACAAGGCAATGGCTCTAATTTAAAAGATGAGAGCTTTGATTTAAAAGGGCGTATAAATGCGGATGTGCTTAGGTATTATTTACCACTTGATGATTACGAGTTCTTTTTATGCGGACCAGAAGCATTTATGCAGCATGTATATAACGAGTTATTACTACTCGGTGTACGGGATAAAAACATATTTGCTGAAGCATTTGGACCCTCTGCTATTAAGCGCAAAGTACTTAATACAAACGATGCACCTAATAAAAACATAGAGGTTAGCACTAAGGAAGCCGACAACACTGTAATTAAATTTAGTAAATCGGGCTTTGAACAACGCTGGAATAAAGGCGATAACACTATACTAAGTGTAGCCGAATCCCATGGTTTAGAACCTGAGTTTGGCTGTCGCAACGGCAGCTGCGGCAGTTGCGCTGTAAAAATAAACGCAGGCGCTGTGGTGTATCGTAATAACGTAAGTTACCCAGTAGAGACAGGGCAGGCGCTAATTTGCTGCGCCGTACCGGCTAAAGGCATTGAGGTGCTTGATATTGAGCTGTAGCCGTCAAGCTGCTGTTAAACTGCGATGGATTAGTATCACATCTGTGGTTATAAGTAGGCTTCTCCATGTGAGGTCTTGATCGAAGCAATCCTATTTCTTAAATCAGAATTTGAAGATGAATAATCATTAGCAAGAGAGAATAAGCACAATTTGAAAATTGAAGCTATTAGGCTGCCATCACTATATCGGTTTGCCATTTCGTCATCGGTTACATCAAACTTAGTTAAAAGCTTGCTATAAGTGTTAAGCGCATTAGAAGCATTCAACTCATAATCTACGTTTATGTTTTATTGCGGGGGGAATTTATTTAGTGGTTAACGATTTTTTGATTCACTTTGGCTTATTTTTGTTTGTAATAAAGTAATACGAGAGTTTAGCTTTTTAAAAGCTAAGTGAGCGTAAAAATAATGCAGGAAAAAAGCAACAAATCCAGAAGCTGCAATTGCAATTAATGGCTCAGTAAAAAACAGTAAAGCCAATATGATTGTTGAAAATACGACCGATAGTAGTAAGAAGTGAACTGAGCTAAACATTTTTCTATTTTGCTTTTCAAGTTGAGTAATATGTGAATCTAGATCCATTTTTGAATGCTCCGTAATATTGCGTACTATGATTACGCTATCGCTTTAGCTCATCGGCCTCTATTATCGAGGTATATAAGTTACAAATATATATCCATTGATAGCAAACTCCTTGAGCTATTGTCAAAATTTAGATTAATTCGTGAAGTAGATTATTTTTTAAAAAAAGAGGCTAAGTAGCCTCTTATATAGCAGTATATAAAGCTTAAAATTAAGCCAACAAACCTGCTTTTGTTTCAGGCATTGCTATAAAGCCATCAAGTTTACGTACGTTGCTTAACCATCTTAAAATATTTGGGTATTGCTCAAGTGATACGCTGCCCTCTGGTGCGTGTGCTATGTACGAAAAGTTGGCAATGTCGGCAATAGTTGGCTGAGTACCTACTAAGTATTCACGATTTTGTAAATACGCATCCATTGTTTTAAATAATGTATGGGCAATGTTTATCGCATTTTGATGATCAAGCTCTGCGCCAAATACCGTAACTAAACGCGCTGAACACGGACCTGCCGCTACAAGCCCTGCAGCAACGCTCAACCAGCGCTGAATGTGCGCTTGAACAGTAATATCTTCTGGGTACCAGGTTCTGTTAGCATCAAATTTTTGTGCTAAATACATTAAAATAGCATTTGAATCGCTAATTACGTCATCGTTATGTTTGAGTACGGGTACTTGGCCAAATATATTCATTTGTAGAAACTCAGTGTGCTTTTGTGCGCCGTTTTGAAGTGCCACATCAACCATATTTACATCAAGCTTTAAAAGCGATGTAAATAGTTCTGCACGATGTGAATGACCAGATAAAGTAAAACGGTATAGCGTTAGGTTGCTCATGGTTTGTCCTGTTTTTAATTTTGGATGGTGTTTTTCAATAACGCTATTTTTCCATTTTTATGAGTTTTGAATAACCGCGCTAGCAAGGAATAAATGTCAATGCTATATTGACAATGATGGATACTATTACGGGTATTAAAACGATTATTGCAGTGGTTGAAACGGGTTCGTTTACAGCTGCAGGCGACAGGCTAGGGCTTTCAAAGGCACTGGTTAGTAAATACGTGGGTATTGTAGAGCAAGACTTAGGGGTTAGATTATTTAACCGCTCTACGCGCAGAATTTCTATTACCGAAGCGGGGCAAAGTTATTACGCAAGCGTAGTGCCAGTGATAGAAAGCTATAGCGAAATGCTCGATAATTTATCAGGGCAGGGCGCTGTGGCTAATGGGAAGCTTAGAGTAAGTGCGCCGGTGTCGTTTGGTGAGTCTAATCTTGCGCCACTTTTGCCCGAGTTAATGCGCCGCTATCCTAACTTGAGTATTGAGCTAGTGTTATCGGATAAAACGATTGATTTACTTGAGGAAGGTGTTGATTTAGCAATTAGAATTGGTAGTGTTTCTGACTCTAGCTTAATAGCTCGGCAAATTACCAGCTATCCTCTAATTTTATGTGCATCAAATGATTATATTGAACGTTTTGGTACGCCAACAAGCGTAGTGGAGCTTGAAAAGCATGCTACCGTTATAGACAGCAACTTTAAAATTGGCCGACATTGGCCAATAGTATCGCCAGCTGGAGAGGCCCTAACCGCAAATGTTAGCTCTCGTATCGCAGTTAATAACCCACGTGCAGTAAAAGAGGTTGTACTAGCGGGTGGGGGAGTTGGTCTAATTCCTGAAATAGTGGTTCAAGACGATATTGCAGCGGGGAAGCTTGTTCAGGTTATGAGTAACTATCAAACATTTGAGTTTGGTTTATTTGCTATTTATCCACATAGAAAATTTGTTGCGCAAAAAGTAAAAACGTTTGTTGAGTTTTTATTTGAAAAATTTAGCTAACTGCAGCAAATATACTATTTCAAACAAGTTTAAAGCCCTTAATTAAGGGCTTTATGATCTGCATTGTTACCTGTACTTTTAAGTGCATGCTCCAAGGCTTCTAATCGGGTTTTAAACATCACGGTTGCACTGTGATTTGCATTTATACTATTAAGTACGCGCTGCACCGCTTGGTTTGCACCACAAATATATAAACTACGACCAGAGGACAATGCATCAATTGTGACTGTTTCTACCGCCATAGCAGCCGATACATCCATAGTTGGTACGCGTGAAAAATCGAGTATAAGCACTTTAGAACCTGGTTTTACGCTTTCGCGAACATGGTGTCCTACATCAGCTGCAGCACCAAAACTAAGCGGGCCTCCAAAGCTAAAAAGTAAAACTTTGTCTTTAGCTTGTTTAAGCAGGGCGTTTTCGGCTTCGTCTTCTAAATTTTCAGGTAGGTTGTTAAGCTGCTCTAACTGAATTTGTGCAATTTGTCGTACAAATGCGAGCGCGGCTAAAACAACACCAACGCCTACAGCGGTTATTAAATCTACAAATACGGTTAAGCCTAACACTAATAGCATAAGTGCAAAGTCCCAACGTGGGCCTTTGTGGGCACGTTTTAAGTAACTCCAGTCGACAATGTCGAGACCTACTTTTACTAATATACCCGCCAAGACTGCATGAGGAATTTGGCTTGCAAGCGGGCTTAAGCCTAAAATAACAGCTAATAATACCAGTGAGTGGATCATGCCTGAAAGGCGCTCTTTACCACCACTTCTTATATTAACTACAGTACGCATGGTTGCACCTGCACCCGCTATACCACCCATTAAGCCTGCTACAGTATTACCAATACCTTGGCCTACTAATTCTTTATTTGAATTATGGCGAGTACGGGTCATATTGTCGGCAACAAGTGAGGTTAATAAGCTATCTATAGAGCCTAAAATAGCTAATATGATTGCAGCTTCGAGCACTAAAAATATGCTTTGTGTATCGTAAGCGGGTAGTTGTAAGCTCGGTAAGCCAGTAGGGATTTCGCCTAAAACTGGTACGCTAATAAATAAACTTGCTAAAGTACCTATGACTAGAGCAGCTAATGCTCCAGGTATATATTTGCCTAATTTTGCAGGCCATTTATAGGCAATAACTAATGTACCAATGCCAAGCGCTAAAGTAGCAAAGTTTATATCAGCAAGCGCTGTTGGTAAGTAGGATAAAGCACCAATAGTCCCGCCTGGTGGCTCATGACCAAATACTCGACCTAATTGTAAAATAATAATAATGGCGCCAATACCGGTCATAAACCCTGAAATAACAGGGTAGGGAACTAAGCGAATATATTGCCCAATGCCTAAAAAGCCAAAGGCAATTTGAATTAAGCCCGCTAAAATAACGGCTGTAAATATTAGCTCTATATTACCAGATAAGCTCGCAAATAAGCCCGCTAGTACCACCACCATTGGCCCTGTAGGGCCTGAAATTTGTGAAGGCGTACCACCAAAAAGAGCGGCAAAAAAACCAACAGCCATAGCACCGTATAAACCAGCCATAGGGCCAAGGCCTGAGGCAACACCTAATGCTAGAGCTAAAGGGAGCGCGACAACGCCCGCAGTTATACCGCCGGTTATGTCGCCTCGTATATTAGAGAGCATTCCCTGCATCATTTTGCTTCTTTGGCTATGGTTGCTTCGTAGGTGTCTTTTACGGGTTTAAATTCTCTTGTTGCTTCGTCGTAGGCTTTAATTTCAGCCGATTCAAAATCGTATACCCAACCGTGTAGCTCAATTTGCCCAGTTGCCATTTTAGCGGCCACTGCAGGGTGAGTTTTAATATGCTGTAATTGTTGGATAACGTTTTCTTCTGTTACAAGACCTAGGTGATCTTCGTTAGAGAGTGAAGTACATCCACATTTTTCTTTTACAACTTCTGTTGCAACTCGGCTGTGGCCTAACCATTCTTTTACGTGGGGCAAACTTGCTAGGCCTTCAGTGTTTATTGCCCCTTTCATTGCACCACAATCAGAGTGACCACAAATAATAATGTGGGTTACCCCAAGCGCTGCTACTGCAAACTCAATTGAAGCAGTCATACCGCCTGTTTGATTACTATGAGGAGGGACTATGTTACCCGCATTACGGCAAATAAATAATTCACCAGGCTCAGTTTGGGTTACTAAGTTAGGATCAATACGAGAGTCAGCACAGGTAATAAACAACACTTCTGGGTTTTGGCCGTTTGCTAGCTTTTGAAAAGCTTCTTTTTTAGCTGGGAAAACGTCTTTCTGAAATTTAGCCACGCCCGAAATAATATGTTCCATGAACAGCTCCTATTTTGTGTAATTTAATATTGTGATTTTTTGCATAGTTATTCTTGCCTGATAAATTTATAGTAGTACAGGCATGTTCGTGATAGCTTTGTGCTATCAGCTTAGGTTTTAGGTAGATAAAAAATGAATCAAGGTTCGCAAAAGTCTCCTTCTATTTCTCAAATAAAATACTTTGTTAAAGTTGCTAAAACACTGAGTTTTAGGCGTGCAGCTCAAGCGTTAAAAATCAGCCAACCTACGTTAACTAACCAAATAGCCGCGCTTGAAAAATTGCTTAATTTGCAGCTGTTTGAACGCTCAAGAAGTGGTACTGTTTTAACACCTCAAGGGCGGGCGTTACTCTCTCAGGCTGATGTTTTGCTCCAGGCAAGTATGCGTTTTGACGAATTAGCCAGAGACTTAAATGATGACTCACAAACTACCTATCGTTTGGGTGTAACAACCTCAGTAGGACCTTACTTACTTCCGCATATATTGCCAAAGCTACATAAAAAATATGCGCAGCTAAAATTTTATGTCCGTGAAGACACCTCAACAAATTTACTACAAGGACTCTATAATGGCGAATATGATTTAATTCTTACTGATCAAGTACAAAAATCCACCCAACTAGTAGAAATACCTTTGTTTATAGAGCCCATAAAATTTGTAATGGCAAGTGATCATAGATTAGCAGGAAAACACATTATTGACCCCGCTGACATTAAAGGTGAAGTTGTATTAACACTAGAAGGTGCTCATCATTTTCACGATCAGGTGCAAGGGCTATGTCACAAAGTTGGAGCTGTATTACATCGTGATTACGAAGGTACGAGTTTAGATACGCTTCGTCAAATGGTTGTAATGGGGATGGGCTCTACATTTTTACCGGGTTTATATATTCATTCAGAAATACATCGGCCAAATGAGCTACAAGTTTGTGAGCTAAAAGACATGGGCATAGTGAGGCAGCATAATCTTATGTGGCGAAATACGTCGTCTAGCCGTGTGTTTTTTAGAGAGTTAACTCAGTATATACGTTTAATTATAAAAACTAAATTAAGCGATGTTGTTAGTGTAATTGACTAATAATGTAGCTTAATGAGTAAGTTACATTATTATAAAGCCTAAAGCCTAAAGCCTAAAGCCTAAAGCCTAAAGCCTAAAGCATACTTACTTTAGGCTTTAATAAAGCTTTATGGTTTAAGAATTATTTAAGCACTACCACGGGAACCGCAGCGTTTTCGAGCATTTTAATGGTGTTGCTACCAACAAAAAACTGCCTTAATTTTGAATGTGCAAATGCACCCATTACGATTAAATCAACGTTGTTTTGCTCTCGGTACTGCAAAAGTGAATTAGAAATATCTCCCTCTAAAAAAGTAGCAGTTACATCAAAGCCTTTAGTTTTAAGCATGTGTTGTGCGTTTTTAAACTTTTCTTTGAGGTCGGGCTGATTATTTTTAATACTCACTAAGTGGCAATGTAAACCTTGCAGTAAACCACCATCAATAACCTGTTTAAGTGCTTTATCGGCAGTATCACGGCCATCATATGCAATCATGAACGATTTTGGTGTATTAAATTCATCGGGCAATATCAAAATAGGTGCTGTTGAGTTGCGTATTAGTGTTTCGATATGTGAGCCCAATGTACTCATACTTTGGCTATGATCCATACCACATCGACCAATAACAATTAAACGCGTATCTGCTTTGTAATCAATAATTGCATCGTATATATCGCCATGTCGCTTAACTAATTCAACATGGTTTACACCCGCATTTTTGACTTGCTCGCTTAACGAATTGAGTAACTCATCTGCTAATTTTAATGAGATTTTTGCTCGTTGCTCGTCAAGTTGAGTCATTTCATCGAGCAATAGTGATTGCGCGCCAAATCCAATAGCGCCTGTGTAGTCACCCGCTTTTTGCTCGTGGTGCTTTTCAAGCGTATGAACAAGGCTAATTGGTTTGTTAAGTTTTTTTGACGCCCAAATAGCGGCATCAGTCACGGCATGTGTAGTTGCTGAGCCATCTACACAAGTGATAATTTTATTCATTGCATTCTCCTTAATGTCCGCCAAGTAGCTTTTCGACTTCTTTAGGGTCGTTGTGTACGCCAAATTTATCGACAACGGTTTCGGTGGCGCTGTTCATACCTACAATATTTACCGTTGCGCCTTCTCGTCTAAATTTAATCACAACTTTATCAAGTGACGATACCCCGGTTATATCCCAAAAATGGGCATGGGTTAAATCTATAACAACATTTGATACTGCATTTTTAAAATCAAATGATGCAATAAATTGCTCCGCAGAGGCAAAAAAAACTTGGCCAGCAACTTCATAAGTGACTTGGTTATTTGCTTCATCGTGCTTAGCTGTTACAGCCATAAAGCGGCCTATTTTGTTGGCAAAAAACAACGTAGCTAATAAAACACCTACCAATACACCCATTGCTAAATTATGCGTTGCTACGACCACAATAACGGTTGAAATCATCACTACATTTGACGATAGCGGGTTCTTTTTTAGCTCTTTAATAGATGTCCAGGAAAACGTGCCAATTGAAACCATAATCATTACTGCAACAAGCGCTGCCATAGGGATTAATCGTAGCCACTCATCTAAAAACACCACCATAACAATTAAAAATGAGCCTGCAATAAAGGTAGAAAGTCTGCCACGGCCACCCGATTTAACGTTAATAATTGATTGCCCAATCATGGCGCAACCCGCCATACCGCCAAATAAACCCGCGCCAATATTTGCTATACCTTGACCTTTACACTCTTTATTACGATCGCTTGTGGTATCGGTTAAGTCGTCAACAATAGTTGCAGTCATCATCGACTCAAGTAAACCGACAACGGCTAAGCCTATAGAGTAAGGTAAAACAATTTTTAAAGTTTCAAGTGTGAGCGGCACGTCGGGCCATAAAAATATAGGCAGTGTGTCTGGTAGTTCGCCCATATCGCCCACAGTTCTTATATCAAGGCCTAAATAAATACACAAAAGTGTTATTACAACAATACACACAAGTGGGGAAGGGATAACCTTACCAATGGTTGGTATATACGGGAACAAGTAAATAATACCCAAACCCGCTGCGGTCATGGCGTAAACATGCCACGTCACATTAGTTAGCTCGGGTAACTGCGCCATAAATATTAAAATCGCCAGTGCATTTACAAACCCCGTAACAACAGAGCGCGATACAAACCGCATTAACTCACCGAGCTTTAACAATCCAGCAAATATTTGCAGCACGCCGGTAAGTAAGGTAGCAACCAGTAAGTATTCCAAACCATAATCTTTAACCAGCGTAACCATCAACAGTGCCATTGCACCTGTAGCTGCTGATATCATACCTGGACGCCCGCCTACAAAGGCAATAATAACCGCAATACAAAAAGAGGCGTATAAGCCTACTTTTGGATCAACACCGGCAATAATAGAAAAAGCAATCGCTTCAGGTATTAGGGCAAGCGCCACAACAATACCAGCAAGCACATCGCCACGAACATTAGAGAGCCAATCTCTTTTTACGTGATCAAACATGTAAATAACCTAATTAGTTAGTTTCCCAAAGTATAGGGGAGTATTTTATTTAAATAACAGTGATTCTCGCGCAGACGGCGATTAAGGTTGCACGTAATGTGCTGATTAAAAAGGGGAGTGGTTGCCTAGGGCGGCGTAAGTTTCAAGAAAAGGCTCCTTTTTGATTTATTTACTTAACATATAAAAATAACATAACCAAAAATTTGTTTCTAGATAATAGTAAAGCTGGAAAGTCCAAACTTATTTGTTTAGCAGAATACATTTTATACCTTAGAAGTATACTCTACCATTGAAGAATCTAACTGTAGTTTGCTTGTTCATTATACAAAAGTTAGATGAAACTTTAACATTTAATTACTAAGGTAATTATAATGTTGTGTTATTTGAAGTACTTGTTTTTCGCACTAATTTAGTGCGTTTTAACGTTGTTATGATTGTTTTCGGGGCGTTATTTTATTTTAAAAAATGTTCTAAACCTATATCATTGACAAGATGTAACCAGTCGCTATTATACACTCCCCAAAAAATTCAAATTACTTCTATTTTAAGTGAAAATAAAACATGTTTGATGTTAATAATGGAATTAAATAAGTGAAAATGGAGCAGTTAAGGAATCTTTACGGTTTTACCCTTATCGAATTAATGATAGTAATTGCAATTTCCGGTATTTTATATTCTGTTGCACTCCCAAGTTACACCAGTTACATACAGAAGAGTCGAAGAGCCGATGTTCAACAGGCTTTACTACAGCAAACAGCTATTCTTGAAAGACAATATACACGTGTTGGTGGATACCCTGCTACTTACACCTTCCCTGACTCGGATTATTATTCATTTACCTATACAACTGATGCAACTGCAGGCATGTCTAACGGAGCAGAGTTTACAATTGAAGCTGCGCCTAAAAGTGCACAAAGCAGTGATGAGTGTGGCAAGTTGTCTGTAAACCAAAGCGGTATTAAGTCAGCGGATAAATCGCAATGTTGGTAAAAAAAAAACATCGGTTTTACTTTACTCGAAGTTTTAATCACTATGACCATTATCGCTATTCTGTCTGCTGTTGCGGCTCCTTCGTTTGTTACTTTTATAAAGCGAGATAGGTTAGTAACAAACTCTAACCAATTACACAGTGTTTTTAAATTTGCGCGTAGTGAAGCTATTAAAAGAGATAATAGTGTCTCTCTAAAGGCCTTGAATAAACAATGGATAGTACAAACAACGATTAATTCAACACAAACCACGTTAAATGTTTTTGAAATTACGCATAATAGTATATCTATAGATTTAAAAGATATTAATATTTTCAGTACGGGTGAATTAGGCCATATGTCCCAGATTTTAGTGAGTGATAATGACAGTTCGACTGCTGACCTCACTTTATGTATTTTACAAAGTGGGCAAAGTTGGTTAGTTGAGGCCCCAGAGACATGTTAAAAAATGACAGCAAAGGCTTTTCTCTTCTAGAAGTTATGATTGCTTTAATTGTTGCGACGGTTGCCTTATTAGGGCTTGCCTCAGGACAACTAAAGTCATTGCAATATATTACAAACAGCTTTAATTATACGGTGTCAATAATTGAGGCTAATAATGTTATAGAGCGTATTTGGCCTCATTTATGCGAGCTACAACAAACAAACCCAAGTTTGTATAATGATACTGATTTTAGAAATTATTTATCCCCACAAATTGATGCATATTCACTCACTCTACCTGCTAACTTCTCAAATGATTTACAAGTTGAAGTAACTTGGCAAGATAAGCGTTTGACTGACAATTTAGAAAATCGCGTTGTAATTATTGGGACTTTTCCAACATTGCCTGATGGTTGCACGTCATGAGAGGTTTAATAAATAAACATAAAGGTTTTACTCTAATTGAGCTTATGGTTGCACTTGCTTCAGGTATGCTTCTATTAGGTGGTGTAAGTCTGGCTTACTCTTCAATTAATAGCAGTACCAGCACTGCAAAAAATTTAGAAAATGCATTAGATGTAATCCGATTTACCAGTAAAGTATTTACACGAAGTCTGAAACAAACCAACTCAGTGCCTATTTACACAAATAATATTCTAAGTGTTGCTCAAGAGGCGGGTGCATATGCATGTACTGGTTTAACTGTTAGTGCGCCATTTACCGAGAAATATAGCCTTGAAGGCGATTCATTATTTTGTGATATAGGTAACGGCAAAGTAAAAATATTAAAAGGTGTAAATGCAATTAGCTACGTAATTGATAACAACGTTGTGAGTGTGCATGTGGAACCTACAAGCCTTCCAAGCCAATTCAATAATAGCTTAGTTATTGATATATCTTTGTCGCAAATGGTAATGAATATGGCATTTCAATAAATGAAAAATACATCTGGATTTACGCTTGTTACTGTACTTATTTTAACATCTATAGCTTCAATTGTTGTACTGAGCACTCTTAGAGATAGTGTGATCCAGGAGCGCTTGAGTGGTAATTTTCAAAAAAAGCTGAATGCAAGGTTGATGTCTGAAAAAGGGGTGTTTGCAAGTATTGAAAGACTCGAAGCAGCAATGACTGATGACCCGACTATAAGTATTAACGATTTGATAGTCCGTAATAGTGAAGTTTCTGGTACGAGCTCACTTGAATCCAGTATATATAATGCAACTATTGAGATTGACAGTAATGGCGATATTTTAGTTTCTAGCGAGGGTACTCGCTTTGAAGGTGAGAGCCAAATGCAAGCTATATTCGAATATGTGGCAGGTGGTGGAGGGGCTATCAGCAGTGACTCAGTTTTTTCTAATGGTATTACAGGGTGTTCTGGTGCTGTAATTAGTGGAAGTGGCTTAATTGATAGCTATGACTCATCTTTAGGAGATTATAATGACACGCTAGCTGATGGTAGCAAAAATATATCAGAAGAGTTTGTTGTTAATACAGTTAACGAGTCTGGTGATATTACACTTAATGGTAGCAGTACAATTGAAGGTAGTGTCCTATCATCTAGTAATTTATCAATTATTCAAGGTGCAGATGTTACAGGCAACATTCATAGTAATGGAAATTTAATACTCTCAGGTGGTGTGGTTGTTGGAGGAGATGCATCTGCATACTTAAACTACACACAAAGTAGTGGTACGGTTTTAGGTAATATCTCTGCAAACCAATCTATATCAATAAAGCAAGCACCAGTTGGTGGTGATATCAGTTCGTTAGGTCCAGTTTCTATTACAGGTAATGCAATCCAGGGTTTCGTTAGTTCATATGATTTAATCGCTCTTAATCAAACAACAATACATAACGGTGTTTATACCTCCGGTAATTATGAGCAAACAGGGGGGACTGTGTATGGTGGAGTGCGTGTTCAAGGTAACGTGACGCTTAAACAGTGGGGTAGTACTATTGATAGTAAAGACCTTAGATACGCAGGTAATGGCTCTTTTAAGGGCGATACACCAGAGTATGCTTTTTCACCATATAAAGTATCAAGTAAAGCTATATCAATACCAACAATTGAGCCGGTTGAAAAAATAACGCCAGAAAGTGAAAATAATAGAGGGCTAACGGCATGTGACCCACTTGATATTGCTACTGCAATTGATGGTGTATCAGTCAACACGACAAGCCCTGACCTTTTTATCAACAATAATAGCAGTGCAGGTGACTTACTTGAATTAGCAACTAATGAGGCTAACTTTTTAGTAGATTATGGAAGTACTCCTGATGGTCCCATCACTGCTAAAGCAGCGACTTTTCTTGGTTCAGAAACTCAAATATTTTATTTTGATGATGTAACAATTAAAGGGCGAATGCAGGTAAAAAGTAATCACAATGCAGTGATGTTTGTAGATGGTGATTTTACAATGAATGGCGCAAGCTCGTTAACAATCCCTGATAACAGCAGCTTAACGATTATAATTAAAGGAAAGCTTAAGATAGGAAATGGGGCACAAGTTTACGCACCTGATAATGGAATTACAAATGAAGGCAGGCCCGTTTTCAGTATTTATAGTTCTTACAGTGGAAGTGACACTGGAGTTGAGTTTTCAGGTGGTACACGAGAACTTTATGCTGTTGTATATGCACCACTTTCACAAGTTAAAGTAACTTCTGCTGTTGGCTTTAAAGGGTCTATTTTAGGGGATGCTGTTATTTTAAGCGGCGCCGGTGGTATTCACTTTGATACGGCATTAAATGAAGCTAGTTTCGGTGGCTCTTCATCTAGCGGTTCGTCATCTGGTAGTAATGGATCAGCAGGCAAGTTAGTTTTTAAAGGATGGCGTTTTACCCCCGTTGAACAAAGCAATTAGGCAGTTATTCATTGCTCATTCTTATAAGGGAATCTATTACGATTGTTAAATTAATCACTCCACTCAAGATTTATTCGTCTAAAACTAAATTCTTTTAATATTGGAGCTGACATAAATTCAAAGTAGTTTTAGGCTAAATGCATTAACGGCTATTTAGACTCACCAGCCTTAGGCTAATTGTTTGTTAGAATATGATTTTGATTCAAGTTGTTTGCCTTAATCTGTAAAAATGTCTGTTTAAAATCGTTCTGTATATGCCGCAAAATTAGTTTTCACTTCACTTTCATTTGATTTTTTAAGTTGCACACTTGTTAGAATTAAATGATAAGAAATTTTATATTTATAAATAAATGAAATGCTTAAGGCAATTGTAAGGTTTATCCGAAGAAACTAAGTTCTTATTGTAAGTATTTGAATTGGTACAACTGGGTGTGCTCAAACCATTGAACTTTGGAGTGGGCAATCAACAGTAGGGTGTGCTTTTTCTTAGGTTTCTATTACTTTAAAGTGGTACGACTGAGTGGATTCGAACCACCGACCCCTACCATGTCAAGGTAGTGCTCTAACTGTAGTGA
>NZ_JAGJEJ010000061.1:0-307 GCF_018101025.1 Pseudoalteromonas sp. MMG006 | reverse complement strand
AAGTAACGATACATCCAGACCCACTAATGACCAGTTGCCATCGGCATCCGTTGTAGTGGTGTATGTTGCACCAATACCCCCGTTAACAAGCTGCTCGGTAATGGTAATTTCACTGCCTGCTGGCAAGTCAGACGTTCCACTTAGGGTAACCAATAGACCAAGTTCAAACGTTGGCGTAAAGGCAAGCGCCGGTGGAGTAATATCCACTTCGCCACTGCCAGTATCGGTGCCTGTGTTGCCTGCAGCATCAGTAATGCTCGCGCTAACACTGTAATTCCCTTCAGCTAAGTCAGTTGGAGGTGTCGCG
>NZ_JAGJEJ010000060.1:0-309 GCF_018101025.1 Pseudoalteromonas sp. MMG006 | reverse complement strand
CATAGTTAATTTGGCCACCCATTAAGAAAGAAGTGTTATGCTATTTGCATACAAATTTGGGTGGAAAAAATGACGAAATTAAAACGCGCAACGTATTCTGCGGCAATCAAATTAGAAACAGCTCAGCTTGTAGTTGATCAAGGCTACACGCAAGAAGATGCAGCTAAGGTTATGGGTGTTGGTAAATCAACTGTAAGTAAGTGGGTAACTCAATTAAAGCAAGAACGGAATGGCCAGATACCCACAGCATCACCAATGACACCCGAACAAATTGAAATTCGTGAGCTTAAAAAGCAAATCCAACGCATT